>JALOTO010000165.1 GCA_025457845.1 Thermoplasmata archaeon
GCGGCCCCGAAGTTCCTGGTCGGGTACAAGGTGGCCGACGTCGTGGCGATAATGGGCGGCCTCGACATGTGCATCGGGGAGAACGATAGGTGAGGCCATGAACCTGTACGAATTCTGCAACGGCATAATCGTCTGGCTCGTGGACCTCGTCAACAACCTCTGGTACTGGCTGGGCGACGTGCTGCCGGGCGGCCTCGGCGGGTTCTTCACAGACGTGGGCGACTTCGCGGCGTCGGACGGGCACCTCGCGGTCATGACCATCCTGCTGGAGGTCCTCGTCGTCCTCATAGTCGCGATAGTCAACGTCCTCAACTTCATATGGCTCGACAGGAAGCTCAGCGGGCGGATATTCGACTTCTACGGGCCGTACTACGTCGGCTACAGGATCGGGGGCTGGCTCCAGAACATCGCGGACGGCATGAAGCTGTTCGTGAAGGAGATCATAACCCCGAAGGACGCCGACAGGCTCGGGTTCGTCCTCGCCCCGGTCATATTCGTGAGCTCGTCCTTCCTCATACTGGCGACGATACCGCTCAGCCCCGACTTCGGCGTCGCGACCAACATCGCGGGGGACTTCGTCCCGGCCGGCGCCCTCTTCGCCTTCGCCGCCTTCGCGATAGCCCCCTTCTCGATACTGCTCGCCGGCTGGTCCTCGAACAACAAGTACACCCTCATAGGCGGGATGAGGTCTGCGGCCCAGATGATGAGCTACGAGATACCTCTCCTGCTCTCTGTCGCGAGCGTCTTCCTCCTGGCGGGGGACTTCGGCTTCGTGGGCGTGGTGGAGGGCCAGCAGGACGTGTGGTACGCCATACCCCTCTTCGTGGGCTTCATAGTGTTCCTCGTCTGCATGGCCGCGGAGGTCGAGGTCACGCCGTTCGACCTCCCCGAGGCGGAGGCCGAGCTCGTCGAGGGCTGGACCACGGAGTACTGCGGGATGCGCTTCGGCTTCTTCATGATGACCTCCTACCTGAGGGGCTATGCGGGCGGCGCCCTCGCGACCGCCCTGTTCCTCGGCGGGTGGAACGGGCCCGACCTCATACCGGGCGAGATATGGTTCCTGATCAAGGCGTACTGCGTCTTCGTGGTCATCGAGTGGATGCGATGGTCCCTCCCGAGGGTGAGGGTGGACCAGATACTCAACCTCGGGTGGAAGAGGCTCCTCCCGCTCGCGATGGTCAACCTCCTGATCGCTGCCGCGCTCAAGACCATGGGGTGGTTCTGAATGGCGGAGGCGGAGAGGGGCAAGGTCAGCTTCATAGGGTACGTCCTGAGGCCGATGATGCGCACCGGGAGGCAGCTCGTGCGCTCCCTCGTGCTCGGCAAGCCCAACACGGTCCTCTACCCGCACCAGAAGCTCGTGCTGCCGCAGATCTACCGCGGCAAGCACACGCTCGACTTCAAGAAGTGCATAGGCTGCGGCAACTGCGTCTCCATATGCCCCAACGACTGCATGTGGCTCGAGAAGGTCGAGGACCCGGAGCTAGGCAAGGTCGAGAGGCCGGGCGTCGACCTGGGACGGTGCCTCTTCTGCGGCTTCTGCGCCGAGGTGTGCCCGACCTGCGCCCTGCACATGACGACCGAGTTCGAGCTCGCTGGCAGGGACCGCGAGGCGTTCAGGCTCGGGCCGCAGGCGATAAGGGACGACTCCTTCGCCGCGACGTTCAAGGAGGAGAGGAGGAGGAGGCTCCTCCCGATGCTGGACCTCTCCAAGTGCACCGGCTGCGAGAAGTGCGCCGAGGAGTGCCCCGAGATGTGCGTCGCCATGATGCCCATCGACAAGGTCGGGAAGAAGAAGCCCGAGATCAACCTCTCCAAGTGCCGCTCGCACGGCATGTGCGCCGCGGCCTGCCCCGAGAAGGCGCTCACCATGACCGAGGTGTACGAGTCCTACTTCGAGATGCCGGAGCCGAAGCTCGTGCTCGCCAACTGCACGGGTTGCGGCGCGTGCTCGCGCGCGTGCCCCGCGGACGCCATATACATGCTCGAGATGCCCGGGACTGAGAAGACGCTCAAGGACGGCAAGAAGGGGAAGCCCAAGAAGAGGGCGGTGTTCGTCCTGGAGAAGTGCGTGGGCTGCGGCAGGTGCTTCAAGGCCTGCAAGTTCGAGGCCATTGAGATGCCGGGGGTGAGGAAGTGACCTGGGAGCTCTTCGTCTTCGTCTTCCTGGCGGCGAGCGCCCTGATATCCGCGCTGCTGGTGGTGCACTCCAGGGAGATCATGCACAGCGTGATCGCCCTCGCGACATGCTTCGTCTCCATCGCGTGCCTGTACGTCATGCTCAACGCCGAGTTCGTGGCCATAGTGCAGATCCTGGTGTACGTGGGCGCCGTGGTCGTTGTCATCCTCTTCGGTATCATGCTCACCAAGCGCGAGATCATGGAGGGAGGGAGCAGATGAGGCGGGGCGGTGTGGTCAAGGGCGCCTTCCTCGTTCTCCTCGCGCTGCTCATGGTCCTCGTCGTCACGGGGCCGGAGTGGCCGGACGGGGATATGGACGCCGTCTCCAACGACGCGGTCTCCAGGGCGATGTTCGGAGACGAGTGGACCTCCGGATACTCGCTCGTGGTGTTCATGGTCGGCCTGCTGCTCCTGGTCGCGATCCTCGGCGGCGTGTTCCTGGCGAAGGAGGAGAGGGAATGATACCGATCGAGTACTGGCTGGTGTTCAGCTCCCTCCTGTTCGTCGTGGGGGCGTACGGGGTCCTCACCCGGAGGAACGCGATCGTCGTCCTGATGTGCATAGAGATAATGCTGAACGCGGCGAACGTGAACCTGGTCATGTTCAGCTCGTACCACTCCGCGCTTCACACCTCGGTGGACGCGTCGGGCCAGGTGTTCGCGCTGTTCTCGATAGCCATCGCGGCGGCGGAGGTCGCCGTGGGCCTGGCGATCATACTGTCGGTGTACAGGCGGTACCAGACGGTGGACGTCGACAAGATCAACATACTGAGGTGGTAGGTTGCTCGAGTACGCGTGGCTCATCCCGGTCTTCCCCTTCGTCGCGTTCATCCTCATAGCCCTCATGCCGAAGCGGACGCTGTGGTGGGAGGACGGCGCGGTCTACGCCATAGGCGGGGCGCTCGGCGCCATGGGCCTGTCGTTCCTCGTGGTCTGGGACGTCCTCATGGGCAACACCCTCACCGACGGCTCGCAGAGGTTCGAGTGGCTCGTCGTGGGCGACTTCAGCCTGACCTTCGGGATATGGATCGAC
>JALOTO010000166.1 GCA_025457845.1 Thermoplasmata archaeon
GCTCCTCGCAAAGGGCGTCGACTGCGGCGTCCTGCTCCCCGTGACATCCAAGAGGCAGAACTACTACTTCCTCAACTCGGACCTGAGGATCGAGCCGGCGCCCGTGCGCGACTTCACCGAGGATGAGGACGAGGTCGCGCTCAACGTCTTCCTGGACAGGACCTTCGCCCACACGCCGGGGCAGGCCGTCCTCCCTGCCTGGGGGACCGCCGCGGACCACACCATCCTCCCCGTCCCCTACATCGACTCGCCGAAGACCTTCGTCCTCTGGCTCGGCTGGCTCATCACGCCCACCAGGAGGAAGGTGCTGAGCTACATAGGCCACCACGGTGAGGTTACGAGGCCGCAGCTGCGGAAGGACCTCGGCTTCTGGGCGGACAGGATCGTCTCCAAGGAGGGCATCCCCAGCGGGGTGCTCGAGACGGCTGACGGGAAGATACGCTACCAGTTCTCCAACTTCTCCTTCTCGAAGCTGAAGGTCAAGAAGGAGGAGGAGCCGGACAAGAGGAGGCCGTGGACGACGTACCCGCCGTCATTCTGGATGACCAGGTCCTACGAGCCAATCAGGTGCATCATGGGGGCGTCCAGGTACCTCGGCGACTCAAAGCCCAACGCCACGCCCGCGGCGATACTCGAAGAGCTGGCGAAGGGAGAGATCACGGTGGTGGACAAGAACAGGAAGGAGTTCCTGGAGGTCAACTTCCTCGAGCGCATGAGCTTCTACGCGATCTACCACTCCTCCGGGGACGCCGCCGTGAAGATCTCGGCGGAGACGCTCGTGCCGGAGAAGGTCACCTTCAACTCCCCCGAGCACCCGATGCTCTGGATCATGAGGACGGACGAGGAACACGCGGGCGCAAGGCTCCAGTTCAAGGACGAGGCGGCGAAGATGCTCCTCTCGAAGAAGACGAAGGAGGAGCAGGTTGCGTTCCTGGAGAAGATGCTCCTGGGCCTGGCGATGGAACGCATAGGCAAGAGGCTGGAGGTGCATGAGGCGGTGCTGGCCGGCAACCTGGACAAGCTCAGGATGGAGTCGTTCGGGCTCGGCGCGGAGTCCCTCGGGGCGGTGGCGGGCCTCGAGAACGAGAGGGAGGAGGTCCTCAGGGAGAAGATGTACTTCGAGAAGTTCATGAACATAATGATCCCTGGCTCCATCAAGAAGCCCAAGAAGAGGACCCCCGAGGAGGACATCTCGGAGATCGACAAGCAGCAAGGCACGGCCTCCGACTAGGCAGGGCCAGGCCCGCCTGGGGCGGCGTACGAAGCTTCACTTACGTTTCTGCGGTTCCTTCAAGCGGTGGCGCTGCACATGTCTGGCCGATACCCGAAATGCTATTGTACGCCCACATGTATAAGGGATTCGCGTCGTGAAACATAAGCACGATTAAGCAGACATTAGCACGAACTAATATCTCACTTATGGGTGTGAGCGAATGACATTGACCGAGAGGGAGAAGCACATCGTCGAGATACTGGGACGGGGGACCAATTCCCCCACCCTGCTGGCCTCCGAGTTGAGGATCACCCAGTCCGGCGCGACCCAGGCGCTCCAGAAGCTCGAGAGGAAGGGCGTGGTCAAGAGGACCAAGGTCGGGCGAAACGCGATCTACAGGCTCACCGAGGAGAAGCCGGCGGAGGAGCATTCGCCCCTGGACGAGGACATCGAGCTCATCAGGGAGTCGTACCACGCCCTCTCGAAGGTCTGGTCGCACCTCCTCAGGCTGGACCTGACCCATGAGGAACTGGCGAAGGTCAGGGAGGCCAGGAACCTCCTGGAGGAGATACTCGTCAAGCGCGGGAAGAGCCTCGAGTGATGCCTCTGGACGTACATGGGATTCTCAGGGAGCAGGGAAGGCTACTTCAGGGCCTCTTCGGCCTTCTTCTTGTTGTCGACGGTCAGCACCATCTCGGTGTGACCACCGTCCTTCCCAAGGATGAATATGGAATCGACGTTGACCATCGCCCTCGCCAGCTTCTTGGCCACCTTGCCCAGTTCGCCCGGCTTGTCGGGCAGCCTGATCGGGATGACCTCCCTGAGGTCGAACCCTATGCCGGACCTGGTCAGTGCGGCCTTCGCCGTGGCCTCATCGTCGGTCACGACCCTAATCAGGGGCCTGGAGTTGTTCCTCTCGCTCGCGATGCCCTTGATGTTCACCCCGTTGTTCCCGAGGAGTTCGCACACCTTGGCCAGCTCTCCTGGCTTGTCCTGGACGAAGACATCGAATTCCTTCAAGTTTCCAGTCCTCGGCATACCTATGTCCCGAGCTAGTTAAAAATGATTCCGACGACAGCTCCGTGACCGGCGCAGGGTCAGCCGCCCCTGGGCAGTTTGACCCATCGGTTGACCCACCAGTATGCCAGATACGTCGAGTTCACGGTCGCGAGGACGAGGACCGCGCCGTACCAGAACAGCATGTTGCTGTCCATCCCTCCGAGGGACCCGACGACCGTGGCGATGGTGTTCGGAACCAGCACCGCGGTGCCCAGGATCGTAAGCCAGGTTATCGTCATCGTCATGCGGTTGTTGAGGGTCTGCAGCTGGTTGTTGTAGAGGGCCTGCAGCACCTCGAGGCCGGAGGCGAGGACCTCGGACATGTGCTCGCTCAACGATATCTGGCGGTTCACATCCTCGACGAGCAGGCCGACCTTGGCGAGCGTCTTGGGATTGTCCGCTATCAGTTCCGCGTCGCCGTACCTGAGCGAGTGGAGGACGTCCATGGTCCTCCAGAGCGTGTTCAGGTACGTGATGAGCGCGTGCTTCAGCTGGTAGATCTTCCTGCCGATCTCCAGCCTCGGGGACTCTGGGTCGAGCAACAGCTCGCTCATGGCGTCCGCCTGCTCCTCGATTTCCCTCACGTGCTCGAAGTTATGCGAGTTGTTCTCGTCCAGTATCCTGACGAGCATCATCGTGAGACGGTCGCTCAGCGACATCCCCTCGGGCAGCTTCCTCATGAAAGAGTCAGCATACCTAGAGAACAGCACCAGTCTCTCCACGTCCTTGCTGTGTATGGTCACGATGAGGTCCTTCCTCACGAGTATGATGAGAGGGAACGACTGGACGTCCAGGGCGGAGACCTTCACTGCAGGGACCATGATCCCCATCTCCGTGTCGTGGTCCTCAAAGGAGGCGTAATATCCCTTCATCAGGGTAGGGACCAGCGAGTCGCTGAACCCGAACTTGACCGCGAC
>JALOTO010000167.1 GCA_025457845.1 Thermoplasmata archaeon
GTTGGTCCCATGGGCGGTGTCCGGCAGGACGACCTCCTTCCTCGTCTCGCCCCTGCTCTCATGGTACGCGCGCGCGATCTGTATCCCGGTCCACTCGCCGTGCGCCCCCGCAGCCGGCTGGAGAGTGACGGCGTCCATGCCTGCGACCTCGCAGAGCATCTGCTCCAGCTCGAACATGAGCCTGAGCGCCCCCTGGGCGGTCGACGGGTCCTGCAACGGGTGGATGTCCGCGACCGTCGGCAGGCCGACGACCTCGTCGCAGACCTTCGGGTTGAACTTCATAGTGCACGAGCCCAGCGGGTAGAGCCCGTTGTCGACGCCGAAGTTCATCTGGGAGAGGTTGATGAAGTGCTTGACGACATCCCTCTCGGGGAGGTCGGGCAGGTTGAGCTCGGCCCGCAGGAGTTCCGCCGGGATCGCCCCGCGCACGGACGGGTCGGGAGCCGCTCCCGCGGCTGCCCTCTCGCACGCCTCGAACAGCACGGGGACATCGTGCACCGCCTGATGGTATCTCATCACAGTCCCTCCATCGCGGCGATGAGCGCGTCGTGTTCCTTCTTGGTGTGCATCTCTGTCGTGCAGTAGAGCGAGGCATGGCCCAGCTCTGGGAACATTCCGGTCAGGGGCAGGCCTCCCTGGATGCCCTTGGACAGGAGGTGCCTGTGGACCTCCTCCGCGGGCCTGTCGGATGTGACGACGAACTCGTTGAAATGAGCGCTCTTGAACCTGGGGGCGGCGAAACCCTTGACTCCGGAGATCCTCGTGGCGAGGTCCCGCGCGTTGCGCAGGTTCCTGGTTGCGACCTCCCTGAGGCCAGACCTGCCCATCACGGCGAGATATGCGGCCGCGCCGACCGCCATCAGCGCCTCGTTGGAGCAGATGTTGGATGTGGCCTTGCTCCTGCGGATGTGCTGCTCCCTCGTCGCGAGGGTCATGCAGTACGCGCGCCTGCCGTCGAGGTCGTTGGTCATGCCGATGATCCTGCCTGGCATCTTCCTCACGTGCTCGGTCTTGCAGCCGAAGAGCCCCAGGAGCGGGCCGCCGAAGCTCATCGGGGCCCCGAAGACCTGCGCCTCGCCTATGGCGATGTCAGCACCCATCTCGCCTGGCGGACGGATGAGCGCGAGGGCCATGGGGTTGGCCCCTATCACCATCGAACGCTTGCCGAGCATCTCCCGGATCTCCTTCCAGTGCGGTTCGAGGACTCCGAAGAAGTTCGGGGTCTCGAAGTAGAACCCGCAGACTCCGTCCGTGAGCTTGGCCTTGAGGTCAGCGAGGTCCACCGTGCCGATCTCCTTATCGAATGCGACCTCCTCGATCCTGATGTCGGCGCCCTTCGCGTACAGTTCCGCGACGGCCTTTCTCTCGGGGCTGATCGCCCGCGAGACCAGGAACCTGTCCCCCGGCGATATCCGGGCGCTCATGAGTGCCGCCTCGCCGAGCGCCGTGGATGCGTCGTACATGGAGCTGTTGACGACATCCATGGCCGTCAGCTCGGCCATGAACGACTGGTACTCGAACAGCGACTGGAGCATCCCCTGGCTTATCTCGGGCTGGTAGGGGGTGTATGAGGTGATGAACTCCGAACGCATGGCGATGGTCCTGACGGCGGCAGGGATGAAGTGGTGGTAGATCCCGGCACCGAGGAAGTTGGGCATCTGTGAGGCCGTCCTGTTGACGGACATCATGGCCTCGAGCTCGCGCCTTACGTCGAGCTCGTTCATGCCGTCGGGAAGCCTGAGCCCGTCCGTGCGGACCTCCTTGGGCACGTCGGCGAAGAGGTCATCGACGGACCTGAGCCCCATCTCCCGCAGCATCTCTAGCGAACACTTGGAGAGAGCCATGCCCGTGCAATCGGGGTGCCCGTCTTTATCTCTTTGCCAAATACAACCCGGGACGCCCAGTCACGGCCGCCCGGCCTCGATCTTGAGCCGCTCGAGGAACGCGGGCAACCCCTCGATGTCCTTGATCTCCTTCTTGGTGAGGATGACGAGCTGCGTCCTGGGCCCGTCCAGAACCTTAACGCCGTTGGTGGTTAGCGCATCCTTCAGAGTCCTGGCGAGGTGTCCGCCCTTCCTGTCCCAATCGGTGAGGACGACGACCTGGTCGTGCTCCTTCGCGAGGTCCTCGCAGAAGGCGACGATGGTCCTCCCCCGTCCCAGGGCGACGACGTTCCTGTCGATTCCGAGGCGCCTCAGCGCCTCGACGTCCTTCCTTCCCTCGACCACGACCGGGGCCTCTCCGCTCAGCCTCTCGATCTCGTCGAGGACCTTCATGACCGCGTCCAATCTCTCCTCGGGGGAGAGCATTCAGCCGCCCCCGAGCCTTTTCCTCGCCGTCGCGGCGTCCAATGGTAGGGATATCACCTTCAGGGACGATGTCGCCCCCCTCTCTATCTCGATCCCCCTTCTGGGCACCCCGAGCAGCTCGGCGAGGAACCTGACCAGCTCCTCGTTCGCAGCGCCCTCCCTGGGCTCGGCCGCCACCTTCACCTGGAGCGCCCCCCTCCACTCGTTGACGCCGGAGACCTCGGTGCGGGACGCGCCTGGGGAGACGTCCACCGTGAGGCTGCATCCCCCTTCCCTCGGCCTCAGGTAGTCCTTCTTCAGAACGGGTCCCCTCGCAGAGGGATTGGCCTTGGCGGTGATATCGTCTTCGGTCGCGCAGGCGCGCGAGCGCGCCCGCACAACGGTCAAATACACCTAGCGTGTATGCTAAGTCCGGTACAAGATGGCAGAGTCAGGGGGGGAGTTCACATACGAGGACATAATGACCCTTTTCCGCCAGGAAAACAAGTCCCCCCAGCTGACCAAGGTCGACGCCGCCCTCTATGAGAACATAAGCGAGTACATCAAGAGCATCAGGAAGGAGAACGAGCGGGAGATCGCGATGAACCCGAGCTCCCACGCGAGCATGATGCTCAACGACCAGCTGAAGAAGGCCATCGACAAGGCGAAGCGCGTCTACGAGCTCCGGCAGAGGAAGATCTCGCTCCTCGCCCTCAGGAAGGTCGCCGGGGACAATCCCAGCACGGACAACCTCACGCCTGACGAACTGGTCCTCTTCTCGAGCCTCACGTCGGTCCTCGCGGCGCACAAGGACTCCAACGCGGACTTCGAGGAGCTAGGGCCCAGACAGGCGAAGAAGGAACAGGTGGTCGTGCTGCCCGAGTCGCCTTCGGCGAAG
>JALOTO010000036.1 GCA_025457845.1 Thermoplasmata archaeon
AAGCTCACCAGGGCGAAGCTGGAGGAGCTGGTCAGGCCGACCATAGAGAGGTGCAGGCACCCGGTCACCCAGGCGCTCCAGGACGCGAAGCTCACCCCGGAGCAGGTCGACAAGGTCATCCTGGTCGGAGGTCCGACGAGGATGCCTATCGTGCAGCAGTTCGTGGAGGACATGGTCGGGAAGAAGATCGAGCGCGGCGTCGACCCGATGGAGTGCGTCGCGATGGGCGCGGCCATACAGGGCGGAGTGCTCGAGGGGAGCGTCAAGGACATACTCCTCCTGGATGTCACCCCGCTCTCTCTCGGCGTCGAGACCCTCGGCAGCGTCTTCCACAAGCTCATCGAGAGGAACACGACCATCCCGACCCGCAAGAGCGAGACCTTCAGCACGGCGGCGGACGGGCAGACCAGCGTCGAGATACACGTCCTCCAGGGCGAGAGGCCCATGGCGGGGGACAACGTCACGCTGGGCAGGTTCCACCTCATAGGGATACCGCCCGCCCCGAGGGGGCTGCCCCAGATAGAGGTCACATTCGACATCGACGCCAACGGCATCATCGACGTCAGCGCGAAGGACCTCGGCACAGGCAAGGAGCAGAAGATCACCATAACTGCGACGACGAAGCTGGACAAGAGCGACATCGACAGGATGGTCAAGGACGCCGAGAGGTTCGCGGACGAGGACAAGAAGCGCCGCGAGCAGGTGGAGCTCAAGAACCGCGCCGAGCAGAGGGCGTACGAGGTAGGCCGCATCCTCGAGGAGATGGGGGACAAGGTCCCGCAGGACCTCAAGGACAAGCTGGTCAAGATGGCGGACGACCTCAAGGCGGCCGTCCAGACCGACGACTTGGTCCAGATCAAGCAGAAGCTGGACGAGCTCGACAAGGCGTTGCTCGAGATCGGCAAGCGCGTCTACTCCGCTCAGCAGGCCCAGCAGGGGCAGCAGCAGGCCCCGCCCCCAGGGGCGCCCGGGCCCGAAGAGCAGGCGGCTGGCGAGGAGAAGGGCTACGTGGATGCCGAGTACAAGATCGTCGATGACGAGGACAAGAAGTAGTCCTCACGCAAACCTCTTCTCTTACCCTTCCTTTTCCCACTCGCATATGTCAAGGTGCTGAACGATGGCTTCGAAGCGGGACTACTACGATGTCCTAGGCGTCCAGAAGGGCGCCTCGGACGACGAGATCAAGAAAGCCTACAGAAAGCTCGCGATGAAGTACCACCCTGACATGAACAAGGAGGACCCCAAGCAGGCCGAGGAGCGGTTCAAGGAGATATCCGAGGCCTACGAGGTGCTCGCCGACAAGGACAAGCGGGCGAGGTACGACCAGTACGGCCACGAGGGGGTCGCCAGCACCTTCCGCGGAGGCGGCTTCGACTGGTCCGACTTCACGCACTACGGCGACATCAGCGACATCTTCGGCGGGATGGGGTTCGGGGGCAGCATCTTCGACCAGTTCTTCGGTGGCAGGACATCTAGGACCGGGCCGCGCGAAGGGCAGTCGCTCAGGTACGACATCGAGATCAACCTCGAGGACGTAGTGAAGGGGGTCGAGAGGGACCTGCAGATACCGCACTCCGTGCAGTGCAAGGCCTGCGGCGGCCAGGGGGCCAAGCAGGGGGACATCAAGACCTGTCCCACGTGCAAGGGGTCCGGACAGGTCCAGAAGGGACAGCGCAGGGGATACACCAGCTTCGTCTCCATATCTCCGTGCCCCACATGCAGGGGCGCCGGGCGTCAGATAACCAAGCCGTGCGCGGAGTGTCACGGGGAGGGCTCGACCCTGACGACCAGCACAATCCAGGTATCCATCCCCAAGGGGGCGGAGGAGGGCATGAGGCTCAGGATCAGGGGAGCGGGCGAGGCCGGCCCGAACGGGGGTCCGCCCGGTGACCTCTACATCGTCGTCCACATCGCGGACCACGCGGTCTTCTCCAGGGATGGAAAGGACATAGTCGTCGAGGAGCCGATCTCCTTCGCGCAGGCGGCCCTCGGGGACGAGGTCAAGGTGCCGACCCTCGACGGGGCGGCGATGGTGACGATCCCGCCGGGGACCCAGACGGGGACCGTGTTCAGGCTGAAGGGCAAGGGACTCCCGAACCTGAGCGGGCATGGCCAGGGGGACGAGTTCGTCCGCGTGACTGTGAGGGTCCCCACGAGGCTGACCCCCGAGCAGAAGGAGCTGGTGAGGCAGCTGGGCAGGTCCATCGGCGACGCCGGAGGGGAAGAACGCAGGAAGTCCGTCTTCGACGGCTTCAAGAGAAGGGCCTAGGAAAACCTCTTATCCCGCAGAAACGGATATACGGTCCCAGATGAAGCTCGTGGGGCTCCTGACCGAGGATTCCAGGAGGTACTACGAGATGATCGAGGCCCTCAAGGCCGAGGACATCGAGTACACCTCCCTAGACTTCGACGCACCCGTCCCCGCGGACGTGTCAGTCGTAGTCACGACGGAGAGGGAGCGCGAGAAGGTGCTTTTCGAGAGGGTCGTCATCGACGACGACCCGTCCGAGGCGGTGGCCAACATCAGAAGGCAGATCAACGGCGGGCGTGCCGTCAACGGCCTCACGATCGGGATAGACCCCGGGCACAGGCCAGGGGTGGCTGCCGTCGCCGACGGGATCGTGCTGACCAGGGGTGTCGCGAAGAGCCCCGAGGACGTGAAGGTCGTCATCGACGGGATCCTGAGGGAGTTCCCTTCCCCAAACGTCGTCATAAGGATAGGCAACGGGGACCGAACCAACAGGAACCGCACGTTCAACGACCTCTGGGAGCGCGGGCACAGGCTCGAGATAGTCGACGAGAGGAACACCACGACCAGGTCGGCCACCCCGGACGAGGACGCGGCGGTGGAGATCGCCCTGACCCCCGGCTTCAGGCCGGAGGGGAAGCAGAAGGTCGAGCCCGCGCCGGGGGAGATAAGGAACATCCAGAGGCTCAGCAGGCTCCAGAGCGACGGATCGCTGACGGTCTCCAAGGAGCTGGCGTCGAAGGTCGCGAAGGGCGAGATCTCGATGGACCAGGCGATATCCCTCCAGAGGGACCATGGGGCGTGGGCGCGCTAGAAGAGGTGCTCGTCCGTAAGCCTTGAGCTTCCGCCGACACCGCAGACGAGCGTGTCGACCCCGAGCGCCCTTATCCTCTCCTCCACGATGGGGACCTTCTCCGGATGGGTGTTCACGTAGACCGTGGCGCCCGTATCGATGGAGAAGTAGGCCGGGACACCCTCCGACCTCATCTTCCTGACCTCCAGTATCACCTTGACCGTCTCGGGACGCCAGAGTATCATCTCGTCCAGGCCGGTCATGGTTATGCCGTGGAGTATGAGCGAGTCCTTCTCGGCGAGGATGCCGATCTTGTCTATGTCGCGCTTCCGGATCGCGCTCTCCATCTCCGCGAGGGCGCCGTGGACGTATGCGAGCCGTGAGTGGAAGAATGGTGAGCCGAGCACCGCCTTGTGGGCGTTCTCGGTGAACTTGAACGCCGGGATCAGGGCGACGACTATACCCATCGCGAGGTCCTCCGACGCGAGCTGGTACGAGTACGACTCCTCGTCGTCGTGGCCCGCGTTCCATCTCGAATAACCCCCGGTGACCGACCGCGAGGCCGAGCCGGCCCCCCTCCTCGCTATGGCGGATATGCGCTCGAGGTCCAGGGACAGGCCGGCGGCCTTGCATGAAGCGACGGCCAGGGCGGCGAACCCCGAAGCCGAGGCCCCGAGGCCGACATTGGAGGGGAAGTTGTTCTTCGATACCATCTTCATCCTGGTGTCGGTCCCAGCCCTCCTCCGCACCTCGTCGACGACCGAGAGGACCCTGTCCATCTCCCTCCCGGAAAGCTCCTTGCCGTCGACGGACGCAGTATCCTTCTCGAACCCACCGAACTCGACAGTAGTGTGCGAAGCCGTGGGGGAGGTGGAGACGGATATCGAATCGTGGAACGGTATCCTGAGGACCTCGTCCTTGAGGCCGTGGTACTTGATCAGCCCCTGGATGGGATAGGCGATGGCAGAAGCCTTCATCTGACACCTCAGACGTCGAAGAGGACCGTGAGGGTGCCCTTCGCGTCGTCGAACTCCAGCCTGTGGTAGGTCACGCCCTTCACGACGGACCGCTTCGTGTGCCGCGCCTCGTCGAACTCCTCGCCGGACGCGTGGGCCTCGAGGGTCCTGCCGTTGGTCTCGACGGAGAAGCGGCCGAACACCAGGCCCTCGGTGTCGTGGATGAACAGCAGTTCCTGGAGGAAGTCGACGAGGAGCTGCTCCCTGGTCTCGGCGCTCAGCACGATCTTCACCTCGCCCTTGGGCTCGACCTTGGTGACGTCGGTGATCTGGTCGAAGAGGGCGTATGCGGCGTTAGCGAAGCGCTCCCCGATGGTCTTCCCATGGACCTCGACCATCGCGTCAGCCGTGTGCTCCAGAAGCCGATACCTCATCGCGGTGATTGATGAACTGCACGATATATCAAGACTGTGCCTTCCCTGCTGAACCGATGTGGTCGCAGAGGCGCCTCACCTGGCAGTCGTCGCACCTCGGGTTCCTCGCCTTGCATACCGCTCGCCCGTGCTTGATGAGGTTGATGTGGAAGCTGTAGTATCGCGCCCTGGGCACCAGGCCGGCCAGCTCGTCCTGGGCGGCGGCCCTCGTGGTGCGCACGCCTATGAGGCCGATGCGCCTGGATACGCGGTGCACGTGGGTGTCGACAGGGAACGTGGGCATCCCCAGGGAGAACAGCAGGACTATCGCTCGCGTCTTGGGGCCTACGCCCTTCATCTGAGCCAGCCATGCGTCGGCCTCCGTCGTGGATATGCCCCTAAGGAAGTCCAGCTCGATCCTGCCGCGCGCCCTCTCGATGTACTGGAGCGATGAGATGATCCTGTCAGCCTTGAGCCCGGCCAACCCTCCCGAGCGTATGATCCTGGCGACGGTAGCTGGCTTCTCGGTCAGGAGCGGTTCCCACTTCGGATACGCGGACTTGAGCGCGAGGAACGCCCTGTGTGAGTTGGAGTCGGTGGTGTTCTGCGAGAGAATCGTCTCCACGAGGGTGTCGACCGGATCGTCCATCCTGGAGGAAAGTTCCTCTCGGCCGTAGGCCCTAGCCAGCCTCTCGTCGACCGAGAGGGTCTTCCTCCGCAGGTCAGCCTTGGTCCTCATGTCACACCATCAGCCCGTCGTGACCTTGACCCCTCCGACGAGCAGGCTCGGGCAGACCATGTTCTGTTCCCGAAGTCAACCGGGTCGCCCCCCACCTTCTCAATCCCGGAGAACAGGCTCAGGAGATTCCCTGAGAGCATGGCCCCTTTGACGCATCCGACGACCGACCCTCGCTCGATCAGGAAGCCCGGGCTCGCGACGAACGAGAAATCCCCTGTCTCGACGTTGCTCGTGTGGGCTCCCTGGCACCCCCAGACGAGGTATCCATGGTCCACCTCGGAGATGAGGTCGCGGAGGGACCCCTTACCTGGCGTGATGGAGATGTTGAGCGGTGCCGATGTGACGTGACCCGTGGACATGTCGCGCATCGCGTTGCCCGTGGACCGCTTCCCGGCGACGGAGCCGTCACGCGTGTTCCACAGGAACCCCTTGTAGATCCCATCCTCCACCAGCGAGGTCTTCCTGGACGGGACACCCTCGTCGTCGAACGGGCGCGAACCCACCATGCTGGCTTTCAGCGGGTCGTCGCGTATCGTCAAGGATCTGGGACCGACCCGCTGCCCGACACGGTCCCAGAAGAAAGTGGTCTTATGGAGGGCGCTCTCCCCGGAGCACGCCTTGGTCAGGATGATGTTCAGCAGGCCGTTGAACGGGACGCCAATCGAGCTCTGCGCGAAGACGACCTGGCTCTCCTCGGTCCTGGGCTCCGCGGTGACCGCGCAGTCCCTTGCCGTGGAGGCGCAGCTCGCACCCAGTGCTGCGTAATCGAGGTCGTTCGACCTCGAGACCCGCCAATCGTAGCAGTCTGGAGAGACACTGCTCCCATGCCCGCTCACCGTACTGCAGGTCGCGGAGATGTGGGCATCGCAGAAGCGTACGTCCATGCCCGAGGTGTTGCCGACAGCTATCGCCCGGGTGACGGTCTCGATCTGGCTGCTGGTGACGGTTATGCCGACGGCTTCGTCAAGGGCAGAATCCATCATCGTGCGGGCCGCCTCCGCAAGGTCATAAAGGGTCACCGAGGAGATGCTCTCATCTCGTATCCCCTTGAGGACTGGGTACTTCCCTCCTCGTGCCGCAAACCCCGTCCACTGGGGGTCCGCATCGTTGACCCTGGCGAGCCTCCTCGCGGCCGAAGCGCACCTCCTGAGAGAACCTGCATCGAGCGAGTTCGTGAAAGCGACTCCCATCCTCTTGTCGTCAACCGCCCTGACGAAGACCTGGCTGTCCCGTACGACGGCGCCGCCGAGCACCTTGTTGTGCTCGACCGAAAGGGACCTGGTTGTCGTCAGGCAGACGAAGACCTCCGCTTCGGGGCATCTCAACCCTCTGACTGCGGCCATGGCCTTCGATGCTGCGCCGCTCGCCAGCTCCTCGGAGACCGTGAACTCCGACATCACTCGTCGCCTCCGAACACGATGCCGCCTTTGCGGAAGCTCATGTGCGGGCCCCCGTCGCTCGTGGCCATGTACTGGTCGGACTTGCCGCAGTAGCTGGACTCGATGCCGAAATCCTTCCCGAGCCCGTCGATGAGCTTGAGTGACCTGAGGGCGACGCCGCTTATCGCCAGTCCGCGCACCGGCCTGCCGATCTCCCCGTCCCTGATCTCGAAACAATCCTGGATGGCGACCTGGAAGCTAGAGTTGGCCTCTGCCTGCCCGCCCCGCACGTCCCCGCAGTAGTACCCGCGCTTGACCCCATGGAGGAGTTCGGTCAGCGACCTGTCCCCCTTCTCGAAGTAGGTGTTCCTCATGCGGACTATCGGCGGGACCTTGTATGTCTCCGCCCTGGCACTGCCGGACGGTCTGCAGCCGAGACGCGCGGCCCATTCCCTGTTCGTCATCTTGTCTTTGAGCCGGCCCCGCTCTATGAGAGTGACCTTCCTCGGTACGACCCCTTCGTCGTCCAGGTCGATGTTGCCGAAACCATCTCTGAGCCTGGGCGAGTCGATCATGGTGACGTCCTTAGGGGCGATGATCTGGCCCTCCTTCCCAGCGAATGCCCCGGATGCGAAGGAGTCCGCTTCTGACAGATGGCCGAGTGCCTCATGAGCAAGCATACCCACCACGCGCGGGCCGAGAACGCAGGGGAAGGATCCGCGCCTGCATGTCACCCCGTCCAGCTGGCCCCGCACCTTGGCGACCAGCCTCTCGGATATCTTCTCCGACGGCTCGGCCTTCTCGAAGAGCTCCCACCCGGCGCACACCCTCGCGACCTCGTCCCTGGAGGAGCCGACCGTGCTGCCATCCGCGCCCGATGCCGTGCACATCAGGTAGATGGAGGACACCTCGGCCTCTATGGAGGCACCCTCGTCCGTGACCAGGTACCGCTTGCCGGTCGTCTCCCTGTAGCTGGCGCGGGCTGTCGATATCCTCGGATCCTTCTTCCTCACGGACAAGCATATCCCTTGCAGGAAACGGAGCTTGTCCGCGACGGAGACGTCCTCGAGGGGCGTGGGAGGGGTGCAGGGTATGGACCTCACCTGGGGCTTCACGTCCGCCAGCTCGACGCCACCCTTCTCGCCATGGCGTCCGAGGCCCCTTGCAGCGCTGACGGCTTCGGAGATTGTCGATTCGACTCCCTTCGCGCCGTGCGAAACCGCGAACCCCCAGGTCCCGTCACACAGGACCCTAGCGGAATGACCAGTATCCGACCTCTGAGAGACGATCTCGACCTTGTCGTCCCTGACGTCGATTGCTGTCTGGACAGTGTCATCGACCCTGAGTTCGACATGTGCCGCACTAAGTGCCGCGCGAGAACCCAAGCATCTCGACAGGACATCCAGCAGCTGCCCGACCTCCGACAGGTAGATGGCCGTGTACCACAAAAAGCAATCGGATGCCAGATGGGTCAATCAGGCACTCTGTACCCCATGAAAGCTTTTATATTCCTCAGGCCTAGGCCCTTCCGTGAACATCTGCGTCATCGGATGTGGAGCGATCGGGACCACCTTGGCCAAGGCTGTCGAGGAGATGCAGCACATAGACATAGTGTACCTCACCGACCGGTCGAAGGAATGCGCTACCAGGCTGCAGGAGAAGACCACGAAGGTCAGGTACGTGGCCGACATCGTCCCGATACTCGGAGACATCAAACTGGTCGCCGAGGCAGCCAGCCAGGATGCGGCGAGATACTACGCGCCCCTCGCCCTCTCTGCGGGTGTTGACGTCCTCATCATGAGCGTCGGCGTCTTCCAGGACGAGGAGTTCCAGAACGACGCGTTCAGGCTCGCCAAGAGGAAGGGGGCGAAGATCTACCTGCCCAGCGGCGCGATAGGTGGCATCGATGCGCTCTCCGCGGCCAGCCTCGAGGAGCTGAGCGAGGTGACACTCACCACGACCAAGCCGCCATCCGCTTTCGCCCCGACACCATATCTGGAATCGAAGGGGATTGTCCCGTCCGAGATCCGGACAAGGACGGAGCTGTTCTCCGGCCCGGCCAGGGACGCCGTCAAGCACTTCCCCCAGAACATCAACGTGGCCGCCACCATCTCTCTGTCAGGGATAGGGTTCGAGAGGACGCTCATCAGGATAGTCTGCGACCCACAGGTGAAGACGAACGAGCACCACCTGCAGGCGAAGGGGAAGTTCGGCGAACTGGACGTCGTGACGAGGAACCTTCCCTCTCCGAAGAACCCGAAGACCAGCTATCTAGCCGCGCTCTCCGCGATATCGGCCATCAAAAAGATCACGGGCAGCATGTGGGTCGGGGTGTAGTCGCACCACTTCTTTATACGGTGCGGAGGATTACCTGGCAGTGATCACTTGGCTACCAAGGAGAAGTGGATTTTCTCTCAGCTTGACAAGGACGTCGACGCGATCGTCCTGATGAACGGGGTCGAGCCCAACGTCGACGGGGCGTTCTTCTATGCCACCGGCATTCCGAACGGGATATTCGAGTACTGCGCAGCCATAGTCGAACCGAGAAGCCTCGAGGTCCTCACCTCATCCCTGGAGGAGACGAGTGCCAGGGAGGGGAAGGTCAAGGCCACCGTGTTCGAGAACGACAAGCAGATGGAGGAGCTCATGGGCAAGAGGCTCAAGGGCTGCAAGAGGGTCGGGATCAACGCGTCGAACCTGACCGTCGTCAACTACAGGACCATCAAGCGCGCCGCCAAAGGTGCCCGAATAGTGGACATCACAAAGGACCTCGACAAGGCGAGGATGATCAAGCAGCCCGACGAGATCGAGCTCATCAAGAAGTCGTGTTCCATAGCGTCGAAGGCGGGCGAGGACATCCCCAGCTTCACCAAGGCCGGCCAGTTGGAGACCGGAGCGGCTGCGGAGCTCAATTTCCGGATGATGGAGCTCGGCGCGAGTGCGCAGTCCTTCGTGACCGCGGTCTCCTTCGGGGTCAAGACCGCGGAGCCGCACTACCAGCCCCAGGGCAGGAGGCTCAAGCCCGGCCAGCTCGCCCTCTTCGACTACGGGGCGAGCTACACCAGATACGCCTCGGACATCACGAGGACATTCATCTGCGGAAGGCCTGACGCGAGACAGAAGGAGCTATACGACACCGTGCTCAGGGCGCAGCTAGCCGCCATCGACGCGATACACGACGGCGCTCACGGGAAGACGGTCGACAAGGCTGCCAGGGACATAATCGACCGCAGCCGCTTCAAGGGCAGGTTCATCCATTCCACCGGGCATGGCCTCGGGATATCCGTCCATGACCCGGGGTCTATCTCCCCCAGGCGCGACATGGTCCTGCGCGAGGGAATGGTCCTGACCGTCGAGCCAGGAGCATACATCAGGGGCTACGGCGGAGTGCGGATAGAGGACGACATACTGGTCACCAAGAAGGGATGCAAGGTGCTGACCCCCCTTACGAAGGAGTTCCTCAGCGTCTAGAACAGCCTGAGTATCCTCACGTCAAGCAGGGCATCCGAGACCGCGTCCACGGCGAATATCAGAATGGCTCCGACCAGGGATATCACGATCGCGGACATCCACTCGTCGGTGACGGTCAGTTCCTCGACGAGGATGAACCTCACGACTACTATGAGGATCACGAACGCAAGGAGGACCCCGAGCTCGCCCATGTGAAGCGAGTCGGCCGCGCTGCTGAACAGCGGGATCGCCACGACCGCGATGAGCGCCACGACGAGTATCCTCAGGACAAGGCTGGGTGAGACCGTCCAGTCGCCTCCGACGAGCGACCCGCTGATGTAGAAGATGACCGATACGAGCAGCAACGCGAAGAGCAGCATCAGGAGCTGTTCGAGACTCACCGTTTCACCGATCCGTGGATCACGCGCATTCCGCATGACCGCTGACTGGGAATAAAAGGTTATGCCAGTGGGGCCAGGAATGGACAATCCTTATCTACGGATAGCCATTTATGGAAACCGTGGCCATCTTCTTCAACGAGGAATCGTACGGTCATGTCCAGGACCCGTTCCATCCTGAGTCACCAGAGAGGCTCAGGGGGATCGTCCACAAGCTCGGCGAGCACGGGTTGTGGAAGGATGTCCACGCCTCCAAGATGGGGAGGGCGGAGCACCTCAGGCTCGTGCATGACCAGGACTACATCGACTTCATCAAGACCTGCGGGGAGTGCAGCCTCACGATGGACACGCGGGTCCATCATGAGACCTACGAGCTCGCTGCCCTCTCGGCCGAATCGGCCATCGACGCCGTCCTCCACTCCAAGTCGACAGGGGAGCCGACCTTCGCACTGACCAGGCCGCCAGGACATCATGCGGGCCCAGGATACGGCATGGGGTTCTGCTACTTCAACAACATAGCGATCGCGGCCCAGCACCTGAGGAAGGAGGGGGACCGCAGGATAGCCATCGTGGACGCGGACGTCCATCACGGCAACGGGACCGAGCAGATTTTCGCTGCGGACCCCAACGTACTGTACATATCCACCCACCAGACCGGCATATTCCCAGGGACCGGGAGCCCGGACTTCGTCGGGAAGGCGGAGGGGCAGGGGTTCAACTTCAACATGCCGTTCATCTCGGGGTGCGGGGACTCGACTTTCGACATAGCCTACTCCGACGTGGTGGCGCCCATAGTGGAGCAGTTCAAGCCCGACGCGATCCTCGTGAGCCTCGGCGTCGACAACCACTACAGGGACCCGCTCGCATCGCTGAGCCTCTCATCCGACGGCCATGTCCGCCAGGCAAGGTCCCTGATAGAGCTGTCGAAGATCTGCAAGGGCAGGATAACGTTCATGCTCGAAGGTGGATACGATGTGCCCGCCCTGTCCGAGGTGGTCGCAGGGGTGGTCGGCGCCATGTCCGGGGTGGAGGTCCCTCTGGAGTTCACCGACATCGTCGACAACAGCTGCCTGGGCAGGAGCGCCATCGAGAGGTGCAAGAGGAACGCGTCTGAGTACTGGGACCTATGACGGCCCGGACTTCCCCTTCTGATGGCTGACGCGCCTCTCGTGCCCCTTCTTGACGTTGTTCTCGAGTTGGTCGAGCAGCACGTCCGCGGTCTTGAAGAGGTCCCAGTCCACCGCGTGAGCGTAGTACATGTTGTGCTCGGTGGTCAGGCGCCCGCTGATGCTGTGCTTGGCCCTCATGCCCTCGTGGTTGTGGGTTGTCGCGTGGACCGAGAACACTCTCGGCGACTCTATGCGGTCGATCCTCTTCATCGCCTTGCCAATCATCTCGTAGAGCGTGTCGTAGACCTCTGGATCCTCGGCCTCTATGCCAGCCAGCTGGACGTAGACGCCCTCGCGGGGCTTGAGCCCGATGACCTGTTCCATGAGGTCCGCGTGGGAGACCACTCCGACGAGCTTGCCGTTGGGCTCCGTCACGAACAGCGTCGTGAGGCCCCTGTCGAGCATGATCGACACGGCCTTGCTGACCGTGTCGGCGGGCCGGATGGAGACGGGTGTGCGCGTCATGATGCTCCCGACCTTGACGTCCGCCGGGCCCCTGTCGGAACCCTTGATCTCGTTCGGGGGCTTCGAGCCCTTGTTGTTCCACATGACCTCCATGACCTCGGTCATCCCGACGGCGCCGACGAGGATGGCTGCGCCGTCGACCACGGGGAGGGTCTTCTCGTTCAGGCCCTTCATGAGGACCTGGGCCTTCCTGATGGTCTCGACCTCCGAGACGGTCTGGACCTGGGTGCTCATGAACGAGTCCACGGACCGGTCCTTCAGCGCGTCCACGGTGGGGAGCACGCGGACTATGTCAGTGCGCGACAGGAACCCCACCATCTTGTGGTTCCTCACCACAGGGGCGCCCCTGACGCCGGCGGACATCAGCTCCTCTGCGGCCTTGGTCAGCTTCATGTCCTCCTCCAGCTTCGGGCAGGGCACCATGATGTGCTCGACCCTGGCGCTCAGAGGGACGTTCCTCCTCGAGAGGAACGAGGCGTAGCTGACGAGACCGACGGGTTTCCCGTCCTCCAGGACGGGGATCTCCCTGATCTTGTTCTTCTTCATCTTAGAGATGATGTCCGATACGGTATCGGTCTTGGTGGCGGTCAATGACGGGGGGCTCATGACGTCCTTCACGAGCATCTGGTCAATCTCCATGGCCTTCACATCAAACACATCCAGGTGGACTCTTAGCGCGGAAAAAACGCTGCTTAGAGCATCAATCGGATGCTATGGGACGACCTCGGCTAAATACTTTCTGGGACGGCGTCGGGGCATGATAGTTTCGTCAAGCATTTATATCGAACGTCCAATCTGGTACACCAGGGCCGGGCAGCCCGGCCGCAGGGCATCAGGCCTAAAGGGGTTGGGATGTTGGAGAGCGGGTCTAGGGATTCTGCGCAGTCCGGCCGTGCCGGAGGCGCTTCGGACAGCTCCTCGGGGGACAGGAAGCACGAGCCGGGTTCCAGTCACGGAAAGGGGTTCGGCTTCCGCACGCTGGACGATTTCGACGTCAGGGGCAAGAGGGTCCTGCTGCGGGTCGACATCAACTCCCCAGTGGACGAGAAGACCTCGAAACTAGAGGACGGCTCGAAGATCAAGTCCTCGGTGCCCACCCTCAGGGAACTGCTCGACAGGGGGGCGAAGGTCGTCATCCTGGCGCACCAGGGACGGCCTGGCGACTACGATTTCATCTCGCTCAACGAGCACGCGTCCTACCTCAGCCGTTTCGCCGGGAAGAAGGTCCGGTATGTGGACGACATCATCGGATCTAGGGCCCTCAAGGCCATCGACGGGCTCGGGGAGGGGGAGTGCATAATCATGAAGAACGTCAGGGAGCTCCCTGACGAGCAGCTGAAGAAGACCCCGGAGGAGCACTCCCACTCGGCGCTGGTGAAGACCCTCGCGCCCAAGTTCGACCTGTTCGTGAACGACGCATTCGCATCATCTCACAGGGCCCACGCGTCCCTGGTCGGCTTCACGCCCGTGATGCCGTCGGCAGCGGGCAGGCTTCTGGAGAAGGAGGTCAGGACCCTCTCCCAGGTGTTCAGGAACCCGGAGAGGCCGGCGACCTACATCTTCGGCGGGACGAAATTCGCGGACACCCTGACGCCCATAGAGAAGCTCCTGAGCGGGGGACGGGCGGACAAGGTTCTGGTCGGGGGGCTGGCGGGCTACGCGTTCCTCTGGGCGCTGGGCAGGCCGATAGGCTCCAGGACCGAGGAGCGCGCCAGGAAGGACGTGACCGATGAGGACGTCTCTGCGGCCAAGAAACTCTACGAGAAGAACCGCGACCGGATCATCCTGCCCAGGGACGCTGCCGTCGAGGAGGACGGAAAGAGGAAGGAGTACGCGCTCGAGCACCTTCCTGCGGACGCCAGGATCATGGATATCGGTCAGCAGACCATCCAGGACTTCACCAAGGTCATATTCGGCTCGAAGACGGTCTTCCTCTCTGGACCGCCAGGCGTGTTCGAGAGGGAGGAATTCTGCGTCGGGACCAGGCTGGTCTACGAGGCGATGGTCTCCTCAGGGGCGTTCTGCGTCCTCGGTGGAGGGCACTCCAGTGCAGCGGCTAACAGGCTGGGGCTGCTCGAGAAGTTCTCGTATGCCAGCACAGGAGGCGGCGCGCTCGAGAGGTTCATGCTCGGCAAGAGCATGCCAGTCATAGAGGCTCTGAGCGAGTCAGCGGGGAAGGCCTAGTCGTAAGGGAAGCCCTTCTTGCCGGCCCCGCCGAGGATCGTGCCACCGAGGGAGCGGGCGCGTATCAGCCCGCGGACCGGTATGCCGTCGACCTCGTTCATGCTGCTCTTGTTGACTATGACCATGACCAGCAGGGGCTTGCCCTTGGCCTCCTTGATGTCGGTGATCGCCGCCTTGATGGTGGCGCCAGTGCTCAGGACGTCGTCGACTATGACGATCTTCCTGCCGTCGGCTATCGAGGCGAAGTTCGAGCTGAACGCGCCCCCGGAGTCTGCGTCCGAGTGGGGCCTATAGACCGCCAGGTCGACGCCGAGGACCTCGGAGAGCTTCGTCGCGAATGGCACCCCGTTTATGGAGACCCCGACCACCACATCGACCATGTGGTTCTTCTTGGCCATCTCCTCTAGGACTATGTCGGCCATGAGCTCGGCCATCAGCCCGACGCGGTATCCTGAGACGCCGACCGAGCGCCATCCGATCTTGACATCGGACGGTGGCAGGCCGCCGGCCCCGTACTCTATGAGGTAGTTCACGGTATCGATTGAAAGGTGCAACTCGTCTGCTATCTCGCGGACGCTCAGACCCTTCTTCCTCAGGACCTTCGCGTTGGCCGCCAGCTCCTTTACGTCCACCATCTTATCACGCTTCAGAAGAACTCACTGTTGAGATATTAAGCTTTCTTAGACAGGCCCGATTCCAGCGCCTCGACCATGGCCACCAGCGCCTTGTTCAACGGTACCCGGACCCCTTTCTCCTCCGCCAAGCCCACGAACGCCCCGTTTATCTCCCGAATCTCCGTCCGCCTACCGAGCTCTACGTCCCTCAGCATGCTCGACCTGTTGCGGGCAGTGTCCCTGGCGACCGCCTTCACCACGGAGAACATGTCAGGGTAAGGCAAGAGGACACCATGGGCCTCAGCGATGGCCTGGCACTCCTCGCAGACGCCTCCCATCAGCTCGGTCACCGCCTCGCTGTCGAGGAGGGTCCCGTTGGGGACCCTCAGGACCGCCGTGGCGGGGTTGATGCAGGCGTTGACTATGCCCTTGGACCATATCTCTCCCCTCACGTCCCGCTTGACCTCGGCCGGCAGTCCACACTCAGCGAGGGCAGCCGATATCTCGCTGGCGCCGGCGGGGTCCAGGTCCGAACCGATTATGGTCCGACCAAGGCCCGAGACCTCGACATGGCCAGGGCCCATGAGCGAGGCTCCGAGGGATGTCGTCCCTCCGAATGCCCTCGGACCCTTCCAGCCCCTTATGATGTCGAGGTTCCGCAGGCCGTTCTGGAGCGTGAGGATTCCCGTCGAAGGGGCGGCCCAGTCCCTGCACGCGTCCACCGCCGACATGGTGTCGTAGGCCTTCGTCGTGATTATGAGGAGGTCCACGGGAGGGACCTCGGACACATGAGTGTGAGCATAGACGCGCGCGAGCGCGCGCACGCTTCCTGACAGCTCGAGCCCGCCCGATCGAACGGGTGCTCCTGCCTGCCGACAAGATGGACCTCGTGCTTCGCGGCTAGTATGCCGCCGAGAGCACTACCGAGCGAGCCGGCACCGAAGACGCAGACGCGCATCAGACATCGCTGACGGACACCCGTCTATTTGTCACTTGTTGCGTGGGCCGCCTCGCCAGCAGCGATGTGGGCGGCCCTCGTAGGTTCTGGGATGCGGTGGACATGGAAGCGCTTCACCAGCGTGAGTGCTGTCCCGCCGGAGATCCTGTGCCCCGGGGAGATGTAGACTGGCGTCCCATCCTTGCCCCTCGCCATCGCATATCCCGCGACGCTACCGTTCAGGGACACCTCACGGACGTACTTGCCCCTGGGCCGCCCGAGGCTTCCGCACAGCATCCTCTTCGCAACCCCTATCGTAGGGATGTCGAAGGCCACTCCAAGATGGCTCGCGACCCCGAAACCGAGAGGATGCAGGGTCCCGTTCCCGTCGTACATGACGACTGTCCCCCTAGGCAGTCTCTCGACGAGAGGGGTGACGAGCGGGAGCTCCCTGAACGCGAGGTAGGTCGGGATGTAAGGGAACCTGGCCTTCGCGACGGAATGGTGTCGCCGGACCTCCTCCCCGGTCGAGGGGTCGAATAGGACCGCTGCCGCGAACGCCTTGTCGCCCCTGTACGCGATGTCGATGCCAGCGACGAGGTCGATCGACTCTGGATCCGTCAACATGACGTGTCTCCTGAGGGCATCCTGCCGTCCCTTCAGCGCCAGGAGCGGGTGCGGCCCTTCGAAACGATTGAACAAGAAATCATCCATCCGCGCGACCCGGCCGTCCTCGACTGGGACGCCCTCCTGGACCAGCAGCTCAGCCTTCCTTGCGGGACCCGGGCCTGTGTAACCGCCGAGCCGCCCGTCAGATTGGACCACGCGGCGGCAAGGCACCCTGACTATGTCGTCGTTCATGCTCATCGCGAGGCCGACGAACCTGGACGCGACGACGTCCCCCAAGGCCCTCGCGACCTCGCCGTATGTCGTCACCTTACCGGATGGGATCTGGGCGACGAGGTCGTACGTCTCCTTCCACATGTCGGGAAGGCGCCGGAGGGACTCCAGGCGTTTCACGCGAGCTTACTCGCTGTGCAAGTATTAAACCCGTAGCACCCGGGGACACCACCGCGTCTGACCATGTCCGAAACCGCATGCATCACTTGGTCTTCGGCATCTCCTTGATGTAGAGGGTCCTGTGCGGATAGGGGATGTCTATGCCTTCCTCGGCGAACCTCTTGTTGACCTCTTCCCTGATCTCGTGTGCGGCCTTCCACTGGTTCATGAAGTCGTCCACCCAGAAGATTACCTTGAACTCGAGTGCCGAGTCGCCGAAGTTCACGAACCTGGCAACAGGCTCCTTGTCCTTCTCGGTCAGGACGTTCTTGCACTTCCTCGCCGCCTCCACTAGGATCCTCTCGACCTTGGCCACGTCCGAGCCATAGGCGACGCCGACCGCCACGTTGGCGGTCGCGCGGATGTCTGGCTTGGTGAGGTTGACTATCTTCTCGTTGATCAGCTTGTTGTTCGGGAGGACGATGTAGTCGCTCGCGAAGACGTCGTACAGCCTGCAGCTCCTGATCCCGATCTTCTCGATCCGGCACAGTTCGCCTGTCGGGATGGTGATGTACTCCCCCTCCGCGAACGGTCGGTCCATGAGGAGCATTATCCCGCTGAAGAAGTTGGAGAGCGCGTCCTGCGCCGCGAAGGCTATCACCAAGCCGAAGACGCCGACGCCCGTCAGCAGGAAGGTGACGTCGTATCCGAGGTAGGTGACGATGGACATCGCGCCGAAGATCATTATGAGGATCCCGCCGATCTTGTCGATCACCGGGATGAGGACGTCGTCGATCTGGGAGTCGGTCTTGGATGCCCATCTCTTCCCGAGGTAGACCAGGACCTCCTTGAATATCTTGTACGCGACGAAGGTGACCAGGATGATCATGACCAGACCGTAGATCACGAAGATCTCGCCGATGTCCTTCTCGCTCAGGGGCAGGACCGAGAACGAACTGACGATACCGTAGACGACGACTATCACGAAGATGGGTTTCCTCATGATGGCCAAGACCTTGTCGTCCAGGTCGGTCTTGGTCTTCTTCGTGAAGACGTGGGCTATCGGGTCTATGATGTACATGAAGACGACGGCAATCACTGCCCATAGACCGACGCTTATCAGGAAGGTGACATAGTTGTCGTTGAATGGTTCGGGGAACGGATTGTCGAACATCCCGAGGATCTTGTTCTTGCCAGGGGCGATGACGCCCCAGACCGGGATCATCGATGTGTTCGCGTAGCCGTGCAGAACCTCTGAGTTGTTTGTGTCGTCGAGGTCGACGAATGTGAAGACGACGGTCTGATTCACGTCCTCCGACGTGACGTCGTTCGTCGCCGACACGATGAGTTT
>JALOTO010000168.1 GCA_025457845.1 Thermoplasmata archaeon
AGGGAGATATTCAAGGAGGCGGCGGAGAACGCCCCCAGCATCATATTCATAGACGAGATAGACTCGATCGCCCCCAAGAGGGACGAGGTCACCGCCGAGACGGAGAGGAGGATCGTCGCCCAGCTCCTCGCCCTGATGGACGGGCTCGAGGGGAGGGGGAAGGTCGTCGTCATAGGAGCGACCAACAGGCCGAACGCCCTCGACCCGGCCATCAGACGGCCTGGGAGGTTCGACAGGGAGCTCGAGATCGGCATCCCCGACAAGGAGGGGCGGCTCGAGATACTTCACATCCACACCAAGGGCATGCCTCTGGCCGAGGACGTCGACCTGGGCGAGCTCGCGGGCATGACCCACGGTTACGTGGGGGCCGACCTCGCTGCCCTGTCACGGGAATCCGCGATGCGCGCCCTCAGGAAGGTCCTGCCGACCATAGACCTCGAGGCCGACACCATCCCGGTGGAGGTGCTGAACGGGCTCAAGGTCACCATGGCGGATTTCATGGACGCCTACAGGGAGATGCAGCCGTCGACCCTCCGCGAGGTGCTCATAGAGAGCCCTGACGTCAAGTGGGAGGACATCGGCGGCCTCGACCAGGCGAAGCAGGAGCTGATGGAGACCGTTGAGTGGCCACTGAGGTACGCCGCGCTCTACAAGCACATGAGCGCGAAGCCGCCCAAGGGCATCCTCCTCTACGGACCACCAGGCACCGGCAAGACGCTCCTCGCGAAGGCCGTTGCCACCGAGAGCGAGGCGAACTTCATCAGCGTCAAGGGGCCCGAGTTCCTCTCCAAGTGGGTCGGCGAGAGCGAGAAGGCCGTGCGGGAGACTTTCAGGAAGGCGAGGCAGGCAGCGCCGTGCGTCGTCTTCCTGGACGAGATAGACGCCATCGCCCCCGTCAGGGGGACGGCGTCCGACTCCGGGGTCACGGAGAGGGTGATAAGCCAGCTCCTGACGGAGATGGACGGGCTCGAGCAGCTGCACAACGTGGTCGTCATAGCCGCGACCAACCGTCCGGACATACTCGACCCGGCCCTGATGCGCCCAGGGAGGTTCGACCGGCTGGTGTACATCGGGCCCCCGGACCTCGAGGCGAGGAAGGAGATACTCAGGATCCACGCCAAGGGACGCCCTCTTGACGATGACGTCGACCTTGACAAGCTGGCGGCCAAGATGGAGAACTTCACGGGAGCGGAGATCGCGGCCGTGGCCAACGAGGCCGTCATGCTGTCCATAAGGGATTACGTCCTCGAGGGAGGGGACGTCTCCGAGGACAAGATAAAGGACCGCAAGGTGGGCGCCAAGTACTTCGAGAAGGCGATGGAGAACGTCCAGCCGATGGGCGAGAAGGAGCTCAGGAAGTACGAGGGGATGTCGCCCAACGGCATGTACAGGTGAGCATGCCAGGCATCAGTTGATATCGGGAAAGGGACATATGAGTGCCGCCGTGAGGACCCGGGCAGTCACAGTCAACAGGGAGCAGCTCATCTCGAACATACGTGACACGCTGGCGAAGTCCGGGTACTTCGTCTCCGAGCCGCTGGCGCTCAGGGGCGTCAGCTTCGACCTCGTGGGCAGGAAGGACAAGCAGCTCCTCATCATCAAGGCCCTATCCAACATCGACTCGCTCTCGTGCGAGGACGCGACCGAGATCAAGGTCCTGTCCCACGCCCTGGGGGCGAGCCCGCTCGTCGTCGGCCTGCACTCCAGCTCCGCCGAGCTGGAGGACGGCATACTCTACACAAGGTTCGGGATACCCATCGTCTCGGAGGGGACATTCAGGGAACACCTCCTCGAGGGGGTCCCGCCCTTCGTCTACGCCGCGCCCGGAGGGCTCTATGTCAAGATCGACGGCGAGGCGCTCAGGAGCATGCGGGCGGCGCGCAACATCTCGCTGGGGACGCTGGCCGAGGCGGCAGGCGTCTCCAGGAAGGCCATCCAGATGTACGAGGGCGGCATGGGGGCGATGATCGAGATCGCCGAACGCATGGAGGACTTCCTCAACGAGGCGCTCGTGCAGCCGCTGGACCCGTTCGCCGTGACGGCCGAGGTCGCGGAGATGCTCAAGGACCTCGAGGGGTACGAGGGGGCCAACAGGGACATCTTCGAGATGCTGAAGGAGATAGGCTACTCGGTCGTGCCGACGAGGAAGTGCCCATTCGACGCCCTGGCCAAGGAGGAGGAGTTCCTACTGCTGACCGCGGTCGGCGAGGACCCCAAGACCTCGGAGAGGAAGGCGGTGGCCATGGGGAACATATCCAGGGTCACCGAGAAGAAGTCGGTCGTCTTCATCCAGAGGAGGACCGGGAGCAGGGAGGACATAGCCGGGACCCCGCTCGTGACCAAGGACGAGCTGAGGCGGACGGACGACGCCGACGATCTCAGGGAGCTCATACTCAAGCGCGAGAGGAGGAGGGTCACCTGACACGCAGGAGGATCGTCGTCCCCGTGGACGGGACGGACGTGCACATCATACCGGTCATCAAGGGCCTGGAATCGGAGGTCGAGGTCGTGAGGTCGGCCTTCGAGGAGGTCGGGCCCGACAAGGTGGCCATATCGATATCCAAGGAGGAGCTCGACGGGCTGAGGAGCATGCCCGACGACTTCGAGCCTGAGCTCTCGCGGTACGAGGAGATGTACGCGAAGGAGCTCGGAAGGTTCGGCGAAGTGGCCGCGCCCCCGCCGTGCTACGTCGCGGCCCTCGAGCTCGCGGACCATTCGGGGATCCCGCTGGTGCCCGTGGACCTCGACGAGGCCAGCTACTCGGACCTGTACTGCAGGGCCGTCGGGGGGACCGACCTCTTCAGGCACTCGACGAGGACCTGGCTCCTCAAGCGGAAGAACTTCAGGGCGGAGACGCCGGAGGAGTTCGTCGTCCAGTGGGACCGCAGGGTCAACAACCTGGAGTGCTTCAGGACCATAGAGTCGAAGAGGGTGGAGGCGATGGTCGAGGGCATCCGAACCGCCGCGAAGGGGTCGAGAGGACTCCTGGCGGTCGTCGAGCTCGAGAGGGCCGGCGAGGTCGCCTCATCGCTGAAGGAAAAGGAGTGAACGAGGCGGC
>JALOTO010000037.1 GCA_025457845.1 Thermoplasmata archaeon
ATCGTAATCAGGGTCTCTGAAGATGTACTGGCGCAGCTCGTCCGGCACCAGCGAGCGCTCGTTCGGCAATCCCGAACGGGACCTGGCGATTATGTCTGCCAGGACATCCACGTCCCCTTCCGTCGCCTTACGGATCTCAAGGAGGGCCACGGACTGAAGTATAGAGACCAGCCGGATAACCCTTTCCCAGAGCGCGTTCGCATGTCAGGGACGGGGCTGAACCGGCCTGCCGCCTAATCGGTCAGGCTATACACTAATATAACGCCGTTATCCTCCCAATCTCAAGGGGATTGAAGTGAATCTCACGGAACTCAAGGAGATGGGAATTCAGAAACTAGCGTTCACGGGCGCCAGACTTGTCCTCGCTTGGACGTTCATCTGGGCGTTCTTCGACAAGCTACTCGGACTAGGGCACGAGACAAGCACCGAAAGCGCATGGATCAACGGAGGGTCGCCGACGACCGGGTACCTTACATATGCAACGACAGGACCGCTGAGCGACTTCTATCAGTCCCTGTCGGGGAACTCTGTGGCGGATGTCGCCTTCATGGGGGCGCTGCTTCTCCTAGGGGTGGCTCTGCTCCTCGGAATCGGAATGAAGATCGCCGGATACGGCGGCGCACTGCTGATGCTCACCCTTTGGTCCTCACACCTCCCGCCTGAGAACAACCCTCTGACTGACGACCACATTGTCTACGCTCTTGTCCTCATAGGCATCGCATATGCCGGAGCAGGGGACCTCCTCGGACTGGGGAAGTGGTGGAGAGAGACTGCTCTCGTCAATAGATACCCGTTCCTAGCCTGACGGACGAGCCTTCGACGGGAGCGACGCCCTTCCTCCCTTCCCTTGGACGAGCTTCAGGACCATCCGCTGCTCGTCGTAGTACCTGTCGCATTCCTTGACCGAGGCTCGGATCACACTCTCCGACATGAAGCCGAGTTTGGTGTAGAACGACTTGGCCCGCTTGTTGTAGGCCAGATAGGAGAGCTCTATGACCTCGATCCCCTCCATCGTCTCGACGGCCAAGGCCATGACTCGGCGGGCTAGCTCCTTCCCGATACCGACCTCCCTGTAGTCCCTGCTCAGAGCTATGGCGAGCAGGGCCCTGTGCCGCATCTTCCACCGTAGGCGCGAGATGCTGCAGTTGCCGACGATTCGTCCGTCGTGCTCGACGAGGAGGACCGCTACAGCCCGCTTTCTGACGTCTATGAGTAGGCCCTTGAGGTAGGCCTCCTCCTCCTTCAGGGTGAGCTTACCATTCACCAATATGCCAGACATGGGTTCGACCGCAAGGTCGTTAATGAATCTGAGAAGCGCAGGAGCGTCCCCCTTCCGGGGTTCTCTCATGACCACGCAGGTTCCATCATCAGCAGTGAAAGCGCCTTTGGACACATGACGGGATTGTCATCCTCCACAGATAACCGTTTCGCGGTCCAGCTCATCGGTCAGCGCAGCTGCTTGTGTACGACGACCGTCTGATGCTTGAGCTGGAAGCCTACGCCGGTGTACAGCCGAAGTGCGCGCTCGTTCTCCGTGTCCACAGCTATGTAGATCGTGTCGAGTCCGCGGTCGAGTAGCCACCGCATACCGTCGATGAGAAGGGCCCTTCCCAGCCCCTGATGCCTTCGGTCTTTCACGACCCCGAGGATGGTCACCCATCCATCTCTTGTCCCGTTCCTCTTGTTGTATGGGACGCTGTCCTCGAGGAACGTGAGTCCTACACCGCGCTGACCCGACCTCGCGATCGTGATACAGTGTATGTCCTCCGAAGCCTTCTGCCACTCAGTCAACTTGCTGTACGGCATGGGGGCGAATCCCCAGTTCTCGGCAAAGGTCTCGCCATCAAGGTCAAGGAAGGTCCTGAGCTGTTCCTCTGTGGCCGACTTGAAATCATACCTCTCGACCTTCACGTCGCCGGGGAGTTCGACCGGCGGAACGGGCTGTCCCTTCCTGAACTCCAGGTGGGAGAACAGCCTGACCGGGACCATCGACGCGCGCACGGTGACATCCTTGAACCAGTCATCAGAGGTGTAGTACCTGGCAATCGCCCTCTCTATCCCGCGTTCTCGTAGATACTCCTCCATGAGTGCCATCAATCTCTCTTCGATGCCCCTGCCTCGCTCCTCAGGGACCACATATAGGCGCATCCATCCCTCGTTCAGCCCGTATGCAACTCGCGCCTTCTCGACTATGGCCTCGCCCACGGCGACCGGCTGACCGTCATCCAGCACGATCATCGCGCCCCTAGGGTCGAAGTCGTCCGACCCAAAGGTCTCGACCCTGAGTTCATCAAGGGTGATGGGCCTGTAGAAAGGGATCTTGGCGCACGACCTGTCCGAGACCTCCGCCATGAAAGGCAGGTCCTCTTCGGCCGGGTGTCTGTAGGTCAGGATTCCCATGCACGGGTGAACTGCGGCGCACTGTATGAAACTTGCCCACCGCCTAGATGACCAGGATCTCGAACCCGGCCTCCAGGTATCTTGCCATGGACGGGTGCCCGCCCATCTCCCCGCACACCCTGAGACCCTGGCTCTTCGCCGCCTCGAGCGACTTCGACATCGACGAACAAGCCTGACAGACGCAGTCTATCAGCCCCGCGCCCTTCGCGTCCCTGTAGAGGTTCGCAAAAGGCTTGGTACCGTCCGCCATCTCCACTACCTGTCGCGTCGCGCTCCCCTCGATGACGAGTTTGACCTCGAAGCCCTTCTTGTCCATGTCCAAGGCGTTCATCAGCGCGTGCGCGAAGTACATCTGTTCGCCGTTGAAAACGAATATGACGACCTTCCTAGACATCCAATCGTCCTCCTACGGTCGATGAGCCCCCTCGTCACTCCACCAGCGCCTGGACGCACTCCCTGAAGACCCTCGTGTGATGGTCAACATCCTTCACGGTGGTGTAAGGGGACATCAGCGCCATGTTGTGGAATGGGGTGAGCAGGATACCCCTGTTCAGAGCCATCAGGTGCATCATCTTCTCGAGCTCGTGGTCCTTGGTGTCGTCGTACTCGGTCCCGTTCCTAGGAGGGGTCGGCGTGAAGTGATATTCCGCCCTGACCCCCAGCCTGACGACATGCCACGGCATGTCGTATTCATCGATCACGTCGTTTATCCCCTTCTCGAACCTCTTCGCCAGCGGCAGCATCTTCTTGAAGTTCTTCTCGGTGATGACCTTCTGCAGGGTCGCCTTCATGGCAGCCGTCGCGAGGGCGTTTCCGCTCAGGGTCCCCCCCAGACCGCTCTCGTCAGTCCCGTCGGAGAGGATGCGTTCCATGACCTTGTCCGAGACCTCCTGGCTGATGCCGAACGCCGCCACGGGGACTCCGCTAGCGAGCGGCTTGCCCATCGTGATCATGTCGGGCTTGAGCCCGTGCTCCCTCGTGTAACCGCCGATGCCGGACGACAGCGTATGCGTCTCGTCGATGATCAGCAGGGTGCCGTACTTCTTGGTGAGCCTCCGGGCCGCCTCGTGGTAGCCAGGGTCGGGCAGGATGATCCCGCGATTCGTCATGGCCGGCTCCATCAGCAAAGCGGCGACATCCCGGTCCTTGAGGGCCGCCTCCAGGGCGGGTATGTCGTTGAACTCGACGAGCTTCGTGGTCTCCCTTGGGTCCACTGGCGGTCCGATGTTGCCCTCCCGTGGTATCACCTGACCGTCCCTCAGGTTGACGAGCGTCTCATCCACGGTCCCGTGGTAGCAGCCGTTGATCGCGAGTATGTACTTCCTCTTGGTCGTCTCCCGGGCGAGCCTTATGGCGAACCTGTTCGCGTCAGTCGCCGTCATGGCGATCTGCCAGTAGGGCACGCCGAACCGCCTCGACAGCTCCTCGCCGACCCACACGGAGTCCTCGGTCGGAAGCATCATCGTGATGCCCTTTGAGATCTGCTTCCTGACGGCCTCCACGACGGGCGCTGGCGAGTGGCCGAACATCGAGCCAGTGTCGCCGAGGCAGAGATCGAGGTACCTGTTGCCGTCGACGTCCCTTATGTACTGGGCCTTGGCGTCCTTGATGAAGATCGGATATGTGCCAGCCCATCTGACCATCCAGTTCATGGGCACTCCGGCGAGCAGCGACTTCTTCGCCCGCCTGAACAGTGCCTTCGACCTCGGATGGTCCCTCTCGAAAAGCCGCTCCTCCCTCGCCGTTATCTCGGCGATCTTCGATCTATCGATGGTCCTCAATCCGCTCACCCGTCGCGCTCCCATTGACATCGCCGGGACCGTACAAATAGACTTCGCCAGACATCATTCCGCCACGACACGAGGGGATGTTTCATTCCCCGGCAAGAATCATCGCGAGACATCCATCGTTATCCTACCGTCGCGTATCTCCACTATGCGGTCTGTCTTCTCGGCGATCCGCCTATCGTGCGTCACGACGATGAATGTCGTCCCGATCCTCTCGTTGATGTCCCTGAACAGCTTGTAGAGGTTCTCGGTGTTCTCCGAGTCGAGGTTCCCCGTTGGCTCGTCCGCGAGCACGACCTTCGGGTCGTTCACTAGCGCACGTGCGATGGCCGTCCGCTGCTGCTGACCTCCTGACATCTTGGTCGAGAGGTTCCCCTTGACCTTGCTCAGCCCGACCATGTCCAGCAGCTCCTCCGCCTTCGACCGCATCTCACTGGAGACCTTCCCGTAACGTATCCAGTAGGGCATCAGGACGTTCTCCCGTGCGGTGAACTCGGGGAGCAGATAGTGGAACTGGAAGACGAAGCCTATCGTACGGTTCCTCAGTCGCGCCAGGTCGTTCTTCCGCATCCTCGCGGTGCTCTGCCCATCGACGAAGACCTCGCCCCTGGTGGGCCGGTCGAGAGTGCCTACGATGTTGAGCAGGGTCGACTTGCCGCTTCCTGAAGCACCTATGATCGAGTTGAACGTGCCCTGCTCGAAACCAAGGTTCACGTCGGACAGGACCCTCGTCACGACATCGCCGGTGACGTAGTCCTTCTCCACTCCCTTCAGTCGGATGACGTCAGCCATTGCGGATCACCTCCACCGGACTAAGCCTCGAGGACTTCCTCGCGGGAATCACCGCCGCCAGCGTCGACGCGAGCACGGCGATGGCGCCCGAGCCTACCACGAACGCCGGGTCCAGATACAGGTCGATGAGGGAGCTCCCGTCCGGGTTCGTCGCAAAGGTCGTGAAACTGTATAGCAGGCCAACGCCAAGCGACACGCCTATCACGGAGCCTGCGCCTCCGAGGATGACCCCCTCGAAGAGGAATATCAGGCTCGCGGCACGATCCGTGATGCCCATCGCCTTAAGTATCCCTATCTGTCGAGACTTCTGGACAACCTTGATCGCAAGCACGCTCGCTATCGCGATGACGACGGACGCCATTACGAAGACCTGAATCATGATGCTCGATGCGCTCTGCCCCTGCAGCCCACTGAGGAGGCTCTCGTTCTGGGCCTTCCAGTTGTCCACCGTCACGCCTGACGGGCCGAGCAGCGACTCGATGTCCGATGCAACTGTGTCGGCAGCGAAGACGTCCGATACCTGGACCTCTATGGAACTTACCCCTTCGCCCATGTCGAAGAGCCCCTGGGCAGTCCACAGGGTGGTGACGACCCACGCGCTGTTGATGCTCGAGACCTTCAGGTCGTACAGTCCTGCGATCTCCAGATCAGCCTCGGTGCCGTTGGAGAACAACACCTGCATGACATCTCCTGGCCCCAGTGACGAGGCCTCAGCGAGCTCCCTGCCGATCATCGCTTCGCCGCCCACGGGGAGATCCCCCGAGTACAACGCACCCGCCAGGCCATATATCCCATCCGCTGTGGACAGGTCGAACCCACGAACCAGCACTGGACTGACGCCTCCACCGACTGGAGTGAATGCGTACCCGTCGGCGACGACGGTGACGTCAGTCACGAGGGGGACCGAGATTATCTGATCCACCATCGGCTCCCAGTCCATGATTGCGTCGCCAGTCTCGTTCTCGACGGTGACGTGGGGAGAATTCCCTACGGTGCTGTCGATGAGGCTCGCCTGTAGGCTAGTTATGAGCGTCCCGACAAAGACCTGAACCGAGACGCCCACGGCGATACCCAGGACCACCAGGATCGTCTGCAACCGGCTAGATTTCAGGAACCTCATCGCGATCTTGAGCGGGAGCAAGCCTACACCCCCTTTCTAAGGACGAGTATGTCGTCGAATCCCTCCGCCAGGATGTCAGCGCCCACCTGTTTCACCGCTTCAGGGTGCCCCTCGAACGCCCTCCCGCCCACGACGACCTTGAACCGCTTGCCCGTGTCCACCCCTCTCAGCACTGAGATGACCTTCTCCGCTGCGAAGAGGTGGTAGTAGTTCGTGACGCTGATCGCCACTATGGCGGGCCTGAGGCTGCGCACAGCGGACTCGATGACCCTCATGGGAGTGTTCGCCCCTACGAAGAGCGCCTCGAAACCGGCCATCGTGAAGTAATCGGTGACCATCCTTGCTCCCAGCTCGTGGAGCTCGTCCACCGGGCAGGCCACTAGCACCTTCCCGACAGAACCCGGGCCGAACCTCGCATCCCTCTCCTTGAGGACCGACGGGTAGCAGTTCTCGATGATCGACCTCACGATGGAGCTCCTGACATGCTCCTTCCAGATGCAGGATTCCTCATCGTCCACACACTCCATGTGGTTGAGGGACGGCGCAAGGAAACCGGAGTACAGGGTTGGGATGTCCACTGTGCCGTCTGCCAGTAGCCTCTGGCAGAATCCGATGCTCCGCCCGCGGTCCTCCCTCTCAAGCAGCTCGATGAACTCAGCGTACCTAGGATGCGCTGACATGCTCCGCCCGAACCTCCCCTGACATCAGAGAATCGTTGACAGGAGATGGTGCACCTTACGATAAATAGGATGCTCCGAACGGTAGGGACGGGTCCGTCCCGACGAAGGCCCCTATGTGCGTCCGGGCCTGCCTGCGAAGAGCCAGATGACATCCTGCCTCGACAGGATCCCGACGACCTTGCCTTCCTTCACGACGGGCAGGCGGTTCACGCTGAACTCAGCCATCATCTTGATCGCCCGGTCGAGGGAGTCGTTCGGTCCCAGCGCGTGCGGTACCTGACCTGTAGGCACTATCACGGAGACAGGGCTGTCTGAGACCGCTCGCATGGCCTCGGCGAGGAAACGCAGCCTCTGCCTCTGCACCTCCGCGTCGCCTTGGGCCTCGCAGGACGCATCGTGGACCGCGCCAGCCTTCTTCACACGGTCCATGATAGCCCTGTTTATGTCCGTGACGCTCAACACGCCCACGAAGTTGCCGGAATCGTCGACCACCGGCGCTCCAGAGACATCCTTCTCCATGAGGAGCAGCCACACGCAGGCGATCTTCTCGGACGCCTTCACCGTGACGACGTCCTTCGTCATCACCGTCTCCACGCTCATGTACCTCATCCTCGAGGCGGGTCCTTCCATCACGCAATTACCTCCAATGACCTGGCTGGCACGTCCCAGAGCATCCCCTCATACCCCTTCCATGGAATAAGCCGACCGCGGCATCTCGTCGCCGAATCCAACCAGCTTCCGGACCATGGGCCCATAGTGGCCGTCCCTGAGCTCCTTGGTGGCTGCGGTCGACACGAGGGAGATGATGGGGTCCCCCCTCAGGACCCCACTGTCCATGAGGGGCTTCATCATTCGCTGCATCTCGGTGAGGTAGTCTCTGTAGTCCTTGAACATGTAGGTCGCGTGAGCCTCGGTATCCCTCTCGAGGGTGAACCACGACAGGTTCACCCAGTCCAACTCCGACAGTTCCGATCTGCGAGCCGCATCGATGCCTGGCCTGAACCTCATGTGGACGTAGGCAATCAGCTCGATGTTCCATAGCACCAGCGGGATTATGCACGTCCGGGTGTACATCCCCTTCCTCTCGAGCCGCTTCCTGACATTCGTGACCGTCTGACGGGAACGGCCCATGAGCTGGGCGATCTGCGCATCAGTGGCATGCGGGTACTCCACCAAATTCACGAGTGTCCTCCGCTCCACGGGTGAGAGCGCCTGGCACTCGACCTGGTGCTTCGATGGACGGTTGGGCACCGGCGGGGGAACCTCCAGACCGAATATCCTGTGCAATCCGGGAGCGAAGTTGTAGGTGTAACAGACCCTGGAGATGCTGAGAGGGTAGAACGCCGCTCGGAGGTCCGCCCTTTCCGACGAATGTGGGCCAGAGAATATCCTCTCGTACCTGTCAGTGGCGACCAGGTAGTCCGCGAAGTCCCTGTACGCTCCACTCATCATTATGAAACCCTCTCCTGAGGCGCTGTCGAAGACCTCCGGCGTCTCATCGAGGAACCGCAGGTGAGTCTGGTCCTTCACGTCCCTCGGGACTGCAGGGTTCGTGGAACCGAACATCTGGACGAAGAGATTGCACCCGAGCTTGTGGAATGAGGGGGTGTTCGTGAAATAGATGAGCCTGGAATCCATCAATCTCCTCCGGATCGATGAGACAGTGCTCTCCTTCATCCCGCAACGTCTCGCGAGAGCGGCGTCAGTCAGGTTAGCATCCTGCATCAGTCCGAAGATCACTAACATCTCTGATTCCCTAAGCGGCCTCTCCATCGGCGGGGTGCATCGCAGTAACCAATAGAGTACCTTGCGCTAGCGGATGCGCCTCCTGCAATCGTGACAGAGTGAAGTTTGTATTGCCACCCCTGCCACGATTTTGCCGATTCGCATGCCGTTCGAGACCCACGTGCAGAATAGCATGCCCGATACCTCGATTTCCACTGGATTCAGACGCCCGTTAACGGCGTATGGGTTGAAATACGAACAAAGTCGATATCCCTACCGCTTAGGGGAGGGTTAGCTCCCAGCTATTTGGGGTGAGGTAGGTTGGGTGAAGTATTCGCAAGAAAGGCCAGTGGGCTAGTGCGAGAAGCCTCTTTGCTCGATACCTTCGGTATTGGCTTCATGAACAACACTCTCGGCGTGGGCATATGGACCATGGCGAGCTGGGGTCTGTTCATCTCGCCACAGGGGAACATGATGCTCGGGTCGATCCTGGCGTCTCTGATGTGTATCTTCGGCATAGCGTTCGTCTGGGGGTTCCTGGGCGGCTCCATGCCGAGGAGCGGAGGCGACTATATCGCCAACTCGAGAATCCTGCACCCCGCCGTAGGCATAGCAATGTCGATGACGAATGCAGGCTTCGTGATGACATTCTGGATAGCGACACTCGCGCCGTTCTGCGCTGATCCAGGCATGACTTCGCTTCTGTCATCCGTAGGCGCCGACCAGGGATTGATCGACTGGTTCGCCACGGCTGAGGGGGTAGTGGTCACGGCATCCCTGGTCAACATCTGGGGATTCTTCATAGTGATCACCGGTCTCAGGGTCTACAACCTGAACCAGCGCGTGATCATGCTCCTGGCATTCTTCACGCTGATCGTCACTGGCATCGTGCTGACGACGAGCAGCCACACGGACTTCGTCGCTGCCTATGATGCGCAGGCGGCCATCGACGGGTCGATGACCTATGACGAGACCATAGCCACTGTCAGGGACGTCGACGGCGTGAACCTCTCAGGACCGAAACCAGGGTACGACCTAGGGGCAACTCTGGCGCTGTTCCCAGCAATCGCATGGGCCACGGCATATGGGTATCAGATCACGTTCATATGCGGTGAGGTCAAACGTCCTCAGAGGAACATCGTCCTCGGCCAGGTGTTGGCGGCGGTGATTCCCGCGGTGTTCCTTGTCTGGTTCTCGTGGGGCCTCGTCAATGTCATGGGCCAGGACTTCCTAGGGGCCATGGCCTACATCGACAACGCTGACGGAGGGGCATCCCAGGACGCTTTCACGCTCTCGGTAGGGAGCAACACCTACAGCATGATATCGCTCCTGACTGACAACGGGTTCGCCGACTTCTGCATCGGTTCGGTGTTCATATTCTTCAATCTGCTGTGTATGCCTATATCGTACATCGCATTCAGCCGGGCGGCTTTCGCCTGGGGCATGGACAGGCTTGGACCGATGTGGTTCACCGACGTCAGCCCGCGCTGGCACTCTCCGGTGAAGAACAATGTCGTGATGCTCGCAATGAGCGAGGTCGGGATATTCATCTACGCATACTGGGCGGATGCGATCGACGCCATAGCGATCGTGGCCCTCGAGGCCATGTCCGCATGGGGCGTGATGGCCGTGTCTGGGCTGCTGTTCCCCTATGTCAAGAAGGTCAGGACGATCTGGGAGGCATCCCCGTACAAGTTCCGGCTGGGTCCGATCTATGTCATGACAGTGGCGTCGCTGATCAATCTGCTGTTCGTGGGGATACTGATATACTACTTCTTCACGGAACCCGAACTGGGCGCCATATCCACATGGGGGTCGGTCGTCTACATCTCGATCTGGATAATCGGCGTCCTGTGGTACTTCCTCTGGGTCCGGCACTGGAAGAAACAGGGGATCGACCTGACCATG
>JALOTO010000038.1 GCA_025457845.1 Thermoplasmata archaeon
ATCCCGAACCTCTGCTGGTCGAACCTTGGGGCCGACGCGACGGCCATCTCCAGGGCGCAGCACATGATGCCGAAGTGCAGGAAGTAGATGGAGTTCCTCGTCGCCCAGTTGAAGAAGTCCTTCGTGACGAGGTCTAGGCCTGCTCCGACCGGCGACTTCCTGAGCAGGTACTCCATCTGCTCGTCGGACCACTTGAGGAAGTCCTTCGAACGGAACATGATGGCCTGACCGGCTGTCGCCCCGCCCTTCTCGTTCATATCCAGACGATCTCCTCCTTCTTCAGGGCGTAGGTGACCCCGACGAGGAGGGTCCCGAGGAACATGAGGACGAAGGCCTTGGCGAGGTCGCTGATATCGGCGAAGACCAACGCCCAGAGGAGGACGAAGACCGTGACGAGGTCGAACGCGACGAATATGATGGCGTACATGTAGTACTGGAAGTGGAACTGGATCTGCGCGTCGCCTATGGGCTCCTCACCGCACTCGTAGGTGGTCTCGGACCTGGGGTCGTGCCTATCGGTCCTGAAGTAACGGGATAGGAAGAACACGAGCGTTGGGAAAAGTATCGCTAGGACCGCAAAGACGGCGACGCCATAGTAGTCGTCCGTTAGCATTGCCCTCGCATCCGCGACAATGTATAAAGCGTTTTTCGGAGTGATGCGTTGTCATGGCTCGGTCAGTATGAAAAACATGCGAAAGGGAAGGGGTTTTGACCGGGTCCCTGTCGAAAGAGGGGGGGTCGAAGGCTCATCTGAGGCGCGCGCCGCACCGCTGACAGAAGGCGAACTGAGGGTCCGCGGGGCTGCCGCAGTTCATGCAGCTCGTGACCACCGGGGCTCCTTGGGGCGCTCCAGGGGGCGGGGCCTGCTGCATATAGACGGGCGGGGGATAGGCCTGCGGCGGCATCTGGGCGTGCTGGGCGTGCCGTGGCTTGTACACGACGACGAGGACTACTATGACCACGACCACCGCGACCACAGCGACTCCGATGATTATGATGATCCACAGGAGGTCCAGCCCAGCGTCCACCAGTTCGCCGAACGGCACCAGCACGACGTTGTAGTTCAGGTCGTTAGTCGTGAATGCCGTGTTCATCCATGTGAGGACGAACGTGCCCGCTGACGGGGCCTCGAACTGGTCTGAGAAGGAGGTGTCGGTCGTGCTGACGAGCAGGTTGCCCTCCGTGTCCACGGCAGTGAACATCACGTCCAGGTCGGAGTTCCAGGTCACGGTCAGCATGTCACCCTCATCCGCGGAGTAGGACTCGATCAGGAAGTCGAAAGCATCCAAGGTCACTTGGTCCGCGGCGACGGTCCCCGACAGGGCGACCATCGACAGGGCTAGCACGAGGCATCCGGCCATCAACGAGAGAGACTTCATATGCGGCATCCTCGAGGCATCGAATGGCTCTCGATGGCTATAAACCAGCGCGCTCGCGGGACGCGGAAGGGGCAAGGCTTTTAACGCCAGTCCAAGGTACTCCGGACCGATGGGCAGCATCGACCTGGTCCTACTGCATCCTCCGAGCGTCATGGACTTCAGGAGGCGCACGCAGCTCTCCGGCCCAGTCAGCGACCTCATCCCGTCGACCCCTGTATTCGAGATGTACCCGATTGGCTTCACCACCATGGCCTCCCACCTCGAGTCCAAGGGATACGAGGTGAGGATAGCGAACCTGGCGACCAGGATGCTCGCGTCCCCGAGGTTCAATCCCGAGAGGTTCATCAGGTCACTCGACGCGAAGGCCTTCGGGATAGACCTCCACTGGATGCCGCACGTCCAGGGAGCGTTCGAGGTGGCCAAGATGGTCAAACGCCACCACGAGGGCGTCCCGGTGATGATGGGAGGGTTCAGCTCGTCGTTCTACCACAGGGAGATAATCGACGGCCACCCCGAGGTGGACTTCGTGCTCAGGGGCGACTCGACCGAGGTCCCTCTGGGCATGCTCATGGAGAGGATATCGCGGGGGGCGAGCCCCAAGGACGTCCCGAACCTGACCTGGAGGGACGTGGGCAGGACGGTCGTCAACCCCCTCACGCACGTCCCGGAGACGCTGGACGACATCGAGATAGACTACGGCCTCATGGTCAGGAAGGTCCTGAGGTACAGGGACCTGGACGGCCACCTGCCGTACAAGAACTGGAAGTCGAACCCGATGTCCATCGCGGTGGGCGTCCGGGGCTGCACCCACAACTGCGTCAACTGCGCTGGCTCCTGCGACTCGTTCGCGCGAAATTTCGGAAGGGAGCGGCCCGCATACAGGTCGCCGGAGAAGCTCGCCGAGGATGTCTCGCGGGCGGAGGAGTACGTGAAGGGGGCCACTTTCGTCGTCGGTGACATCAGGCAGCCAGGGAAGCAGCACGCGACCAGGTTCCTCGACGAGCTGAAGAGGCGGAAGGTCAGGAACGAGGTCGTCCTCGAGCTCTTCACGCCCGCGGACACCGCCTTCGCCGCGCAGGTGAAGGCGGGGACCGAGAGGTTCAGCATCCAGATGTCCCCGGAGACCCACGACGACTCGGTCAGACGGGCCCAGGGGAAGCCGTACACCGCCGCCGCCATGGAGAAGACCGCGGAGCACTTCCTGGACGCCGGGTGCGGCCGTTTCGACCTGTTCTACATGATCGGGCTCCCGACTCAAACCAGCGAGAGCGTCCAGCAGACCGTGGAGTACACCCGCGGGCTCTACCAGAGGTTCAAGGGGAAGAGGCTCTTCCCGTTCATCAGCCCCCTGGCGCCGTTCATCGACCCCGGTGGGAACGCCTTCGACGACCCGAAGAGGCACGGCTACAGGATACTCGCCAGAGGGCTCGACGACCACATCGCCCTCGCGTCCATGCCCAGCTGGAAGCACGTCCTCAACTACGAGACCGAGTGGATGACCAGGGACGACATCGCGGAAGCGACCTACTCCGCCGGCCTCGGGCTGAACTCGGTCAAGAGGGAGATGGGGCTCGTAACCGGCGATGTGGCCGAGGCGACCGAGAGGAGGATCGTCGCCGCGAGGGAGATGATGCACACCATGGACCGGGTGCTCGACAAGGGCGTCCCGTCGGGGAAGGACCTGGACGAGCTCAGGGAGGCCGCGGCCGCGCTCAACGAGTCGACAGTCTGCGACAAGGAGGAGCTGGACTGGTCGGAGAGCTCGGTCTACGCGAGCATCCCCAGGATGATCTCCTCGCTGCTGAGGGGACGCTAGGCGCGGTCATGTTTATCTGTCACGTGTGGCATGAGGGCGGGTGGCGCTGAGATGATCATCGGAATATACGGCTACCAGGACTCCGGGAAGACCGTCCTCGTCGAGGGGACCATCAAGGCCCTCACCAAGAAGGGCTACCGAGTCTCCTCCATCAAGCACTCGCCCCACAAGAAGAGCGCTGACACGGAGGGGAAGGACACCTGGAGGCACTGGAAGGCCGGCAGCGACCCCGTGGCATTCTCATCGGACACTGAGACGACGGTGTTCAGGCACGGCAAGATGTCCGAGGAGGATATCGCGAGGCTGCTTGTCGCGGAGTTCTCCCCCGACGTGGTCATAATCGAGGGGTTCAAGGACGGTTCGTTCCCGAAAGTGTCAGTCGGTGACATCAAGGCGCGGAAGGGCACCGTGCTGAGGAGCCCCAGCGTCGACGAGCTGGCGGCCTACATCGAGCGAGGGGTCAAGGTCGAGAGGGCGCTCCAGGGCCTCCCGCGGCTCGACTGCCACAGGTGCGGCCTTGACTGCAGGGCGATGGCCGAGGGCATCGCGGACGGGAAGAGGAAGGTCACGGACTGCAGGGAGTTGCCCAAGGTCGACGTCTTCATCTCGGCCGGCGGCGAGCGCATCCCTGCCGGGACTTTCGTCGCGGACCTCGTGGACAAGACCGTCCGGGGCCTCATGAGCAGCCTCAGGGGCTACGAGGCGGGCATGGATGTTGAAATCCGTCTATCGGGGAAGGCCTCACAGACGAAAAGCCGCCGTGGCAAGGGCAAGTGACCGGACCCAGACGGGCGTCGCTGCTCATGCGCTACATTTATCAGTATCCAAGATATCCTGACGGCCAGGGGACCAGACCGCAGCGGCGGATGGGCGTCGAGCGGCCATGGCCACAGTGACATTCCCGGAGCGTTGACCTCCATGCGCAAACTCTCAGAGATCGAGAAGGACCTTGACGCCTGCCTGCAGTGCGGCTACTGCCGGGACCCGTGCCCGGTGTACAAGCAGATCGGCTGGGAGTCCGCCACGCCAAGGGGCAAGGTCTACGCCCTCAGACAGCTCAAGAACAAGACCCCCGTCGACACCCTCCTCGGGAGGAAGCCGAAGGTCGACGACAAGCTGATGGAGCGCATCTTCCAGTGCACCTCCTGCGCCGCGTGCGAGCACAACTGCCACGTCGAGATAGACTTCGCCCACCTCTGGGAGGAGGTCAAGGAGTGGCTGATCGAGCAGGGCTACGGGCCGATGGAGGCGCACAAGAAGATCGCCGAGAAGGTCATGGCCAAGAACAACCCCTTCGACGAGGCGCCGGCCAAGCGCGGGACATGGCTCCCTCCTGAGATCAAGCTCAGCGACCACCCCGAGGTGGTCTTCTTCACAGGCTGCACGGAGGCCTACAGGATGCAGCCCCTGGCAGTCGCGACGGCGAAGCTCCTCGACAAGGCAGGCGTGAAATTCACCATCCTCGGCGAGGACGAATGGTGCTGCGGCTCACCCATGCTCAGGACCGGGCAGAAGGAGTACGTCAGGAACAAGGTCGCGCCCCACAACGTCCGCGAGATGGACAAGCGCGGGATCAAGGCCATGGTGACGGCGTGCGCCGGATGCTACAACACCATGAAGAACGACTACCCCAAACTGACGGGGGCGCCGTCCTACAAGCTGTACCATGTCTCCGAGTACCTGGAGAAGCTCATCAAGGAAGGGAAGCTCAAGTTCACCAAGGAGTTCAAGAAGAAGGTCGCATACCACGACCCGTGCCACCTGGGCAGGCACGCCAAGGTCTACGACGCCCCGAGGAACGTCCTCAAGGCGATCCCCGGGCTACAGCTGATCGAGACCAAGGCTGAGAAGGAGGACGCCCAGTGCTGCGGCGCCGGAGGCGGGTTCAAGGCCGCGTTCAACGACATGGCCGAGAACGTCGCCGCCGAGAGGGTCAAGTACTTCGTCGACGCCGGGGCGGAGGTCATAGTGACCTCGTGCCCGTTCTGCCAGGTCAACCTGAACGCCGGCGCGAAGAAGGCGGGGCTGAACATCAAGACGATGGACGCCGTCCAGGTCGCCCTTCAGGCGATCTGAGCGGCATCGGCCATCGGTCAGATGCCCGTCCACGGGACGCCCTTGTGGGCGCTCATGACTATCTGCGTGTCCGTCTCCTTGATGCCGTCCATCTTGAGGTACGAGTCGATGAACTCTTGGAGCTCGGTCATGCCGACGAACAGCGCCACGACCAGGAGGTCGTACTCCCCGGTGACCCTGTAGACCGCTATCACCCGGTTGTGCTTGTTCACGTGCTCGACGACCTTGTCGAGCTTGTCGGTGACGGTCTTGACATGCACATAGGCCTTGACGGTGTTCTCGATCAGCCTGTAGTCGATGTGGATGGAGAACCTGACTATGATGCCCTTCTCTATGAGGTTCTTGATCCTGCGCCTGACGGTCGCCTCGGTGACGTCGAGCTTCTTGGCGATCTCGGAGTTGCTCATCCTGGCGTTGTCCCTGCTGACACCTCTCGGACCCGAACACGCAGGGGATACTTCAAACTAACGGAATCCGTACCGGAAACTGTCCTCGAAAGACATTTTTCGTATCATACGTTGATTCTGATAACGACCTGTTGGGCGTAACTCGGCGGAAATCGGCTACTCGCCGAACCTCCGCCTCCTCTGCTGGTACGACCTTATCGCCCTCAGGAAATCGATCTTCCTGAACCCGGGCCAGTAGACGTCCGCGAAGTACAGCTCCGAATAGGCCAGCTGCCAGAGCAGGAAGTTGGAGATGCGCTCCTCCCCCGAGGTCCTGAGGATGAGGTCGGGGTCCGGCATGTCCCTGGTGTAAAGGTACTCGCTGAATGTCCTCTCCGAGATGTCCGCGGGCGCCAGCTTGCCGTCCTTGACCGCCTCCGCGATCTTGCGGATGGCCTGGACTATCTCCTCCCTGCCGCCGTAGAAGACCGCGACGTTGAAGAAGTAGCTGTCGTAGCCCTTGGTCCTCTCCTCGGCGTAGGAGACGGCGGCCTTGAGGTCGTCCGGGAGAAGGTCCTTCTGGCCGAGGATCCTGACGCGTATCCGGTTCTTGTGGACGCGCTCGTCGTCCCCGAGCTTCTTGAAGTTCTGGACGAACATCCTGATGAGGGTGTCGACCTCGTCCCTGGACCGCGCTATGTTCTCGGTGGAGAAGGCGTAGACCGTGAGCATCCTGACGCCTATCTCGAGGCACCACTCGAGCATCTCCTCGAGCTTCTGCTTGCCCTTCTCGTGTCCCTCGGACACGAGCAGCCCGAACTCCTTCGCGTACCGCCTGTTGCCGTCCATTATGACGGCCACGTGGCTCGGGACGGGCATGGCCATGACCTCCTTGAGTATGCGCTTCTCGTAGGTCTGGTAGGCCGTCGAAGAGATTCTCCTGGAGATGTCGCCTGCCATTCATGGCCCCCGGTCGACTCTGAATGCGGTCGCCGTCATTAATCTATGCGTGCTTGAAGTCCTCGGGGAGGCCCGCACTATATAAACCCAGGTCGACGCAGCCTATCGCCGCGACGGCCCCTATGATGCCGCGCCTGCCGGTCACCTCGATCACGCGCACCCCCGCCTGCGCGGCCGCGTGCTCGGCGTCGTGTATGGATAGGATCGACTCCTTCGCGTCGGCCCCGTACCTCACGAGCTTCTTGGGGACCGTCAGGCCCTCGAACGCCGCGATCGCCGTGTTGTCCGAGTAGGTCCCCTCTGCGACCTTCTCCTTCACCCATCCGATGGTCGCCTCGACCTTGTCTGGGGCGACGGCGAACGAGAGGGCGGTGGAAGCGCAGTTGGTGGTCTTCTGGGGCGCGTTGGGGTTCAGCTGGACGATCTTGTGCGAGAGCATCGTGGCATGTGGCACCTCGCGGCCGATCCTGAGCCCGAGGACCCACGTGGCCCCCTTCTCCTTGGTGTCGGTGTCGTCGATGCCTATGACGAGCCGCCTGTGCAGCGGGGTCGTGATCTTCAGCTCGACCTGCCTGCTACCGCCGACCTGCTCGTCGCCTATGTACTCGACCTTCTCGACGCCCTCGGCCTGTGGCAGGCAGGCGCCGACGCCCACGCTCGCGCCGGCCAGCCCCATCCAGGTGGTCTCCACCTTGCCGTCCCTGACGACCACGGACTTGAGCGCCTGACCGCCGGTGGCCCTCGACGCGGGCCCGAACCTGACCTCGCCCTCGCCCAGGCGGGCGTCCATTATGAGGGTGGTCCCCTGGACCTCGACGTGGTCGACGACCCCGCGCGCCCTGAGCCGGTTCACCGCGTCCCACTCGACCGGGCCCTGGGCGCAGCACTCCTCGACTATCCTGGCCCTCTTGGCCTTCTCGTCGACGAGGGTGATGAGCCTGCGGGCGAACATGCACCCGTGGCGCTCCCTGACCTCCTGAGGCGTCGTGACCTTGTTCATGTTGGATCAGACATCCGCGGACTCGCCGGGCTTGAGTATTACGACCTTGGCCTTGGAGACCTTCTTGACCTCCTTCTCGAAGACCTTGGGGTCCTGCTCGATGGGAGGCCATGTGCCGTAGTGCATCGGGATGACCGTCTTGGGCGCGATTAGGGAGGTCGCGAGCGCTGCCCCCTTCGGGTCCATCGTGAAGAACCCGCCGATGGGGAGGAGCGCCAGGTCTGGCCTGTACATCTCCCCTATGAGCCTCATGTCGCCGAAAACGGAAGTATCGCCCGCGTGGTAGACGACCTTGCCCGAGTCGATGACGACGCCGACGGGCATCGCGGCCGAGAACTCCAGCCCGGGCGCGCCTATGCTGGACGAGTGGAACGCCGGGACCATCGTGACCTTCGTGTCCTTGATGCATGCAGTGCCCCCGAGGTTGAACCCGACGGCCTTGGCCTCACATCTCTCGACATACGCGGCCATCTCCGCTATGCAGGCTATGACGGCCCCGGTCCTGCGGGCGATCGCGACCGCGTCGCCGAGGTGGTCGAAGTGACCGTGCGTTACGCAGACCACATCGCAGTCGACATCCTCCGGCTTCCTCGCAGCCTTCGGGTTGCCGCTCAGGAACGGGTCGACCAGCACCTTGTCCTTCCCCTCTATCAGGAACGCCGAGTGTCCCAGCCATGTGACCTTCATTCGAATCACGACGGCATCACAATCGCGGAGAGACTATTTCTCAGTTTGGAGCGATCTCTCACAGCCTCGAGAGGTATCTGGAGGGAAGGTCGTTGAGGCTGATGGCCTTCAGTCCCTTGTCGTCGTAGACGAGCCACTTCCCCTTGATCCCGACGAACTCGCCCCTGTGCTGCCCAGGCGTCTCCTGCAGCCTGGGCGTGGCCGGGAGCGGGAGCTCGATGGGGTACCGGTCCAGCCATACCAGCTTGCCGGCCTCGAGCCCGTGCGCCTGCGATAGGGAGGATGCCAGTCCGGCATGCCGCGACTCGATCCCGCCGGCGTCCACCCGCCTCGCCAGGTTCTGGATCAGCCGGTCCTGCCTGTACGACTGCGGTATGCGGAGGCTCTGGGAGATCCTCTTCTCCTCGAGCCTCGCCCTCCTCCTGTTGGGGAACGAGCCGATGATGGAATACGCATCCGCCCCCTGCTCGACCAGGCGCCTGTCGACCCGGCGCGAGGAGCTCATGCCGATCTTGACGTCCGTGTCGTAGAACGCGAGGTAGAGCACGTGCTCCCTCCGGCACAGGGGGCTGTCGCAGAGCTCGCCCTCGCACCTCGGCTCGAACAGGCACTCCTGGACGGGGATGACCGATTCGCTCGCGCACGCGGGACACTGCGCGAGGCCCGGTTCCTCGACCGAGGATGGGCAGGGCACGTACCTGTCGCCGTCGAAGCGGCCCACGCAGGCCCTCCTCTTGCTGACCAGGAACCGGACGTCCTCGAGGTCGAACTCGGCCACCCCGTCGGTCTTCGAGTCGTGACAGGTGAGGGTCGGCGTGAAACCGTCCCACGAGAAGTCGACCGCGTGGAGGGTGAAGGAGCGCTCCCTCTCCAGCAGCAACAGCACATCGGCCCTGGTGAACATCCAGGCTAGGAGTCGACGCCGGGGCTATTAAGTGTATGTCCCGCCCCGGCGCATGTGCTCCGGCCTACTCGTCCTCTGAGCGCGGCTCCTCGGACGGCGTTCCCTCGGGCGCCTCCGGCTCCGGGGAGCGCTTGGGCGGCTCGGGGGCCGGGAACTCGGACAGGTCGACCTCGATCCTCTTGAGGTACTGCGGCGGGACGTCGTTGGTGAGGTATACAGTCTTGCCGGCCTTCTGGATGACTATGCCGTCGTCCGCGGCGGCCTTGGCGTCGACCTCAAGTATGATGGGTGCCTCGGTCCTGACCCTGCCCGCGTTGACCGCGTCGCCCAGGGTCTTGCTCAGGTGGACCTTCTTCCTGTCGGATGGCTTGAGTCCGACCTCCAGGACTATGTCCACCTCCTCGGAGGTGGTCGGGTAGTAGAGCTGGTCCGGAGTCCCAACGATGGAGTCGGTGTCGAGCTCGACGTCGAAGGAGTGCGCGTACGTGGCGCGGATCATCCCGTCCCTGAACTCGTACCTGCCCTTGTTGTCCGTCTCGATTATCGCGACTATGTGATGAGGCCTCAGCCAGTGGTACCTGCGCTGCTTCCTCTGGAGGGCGCTGACGAAGGCCCTGAGGTCGACGAAGCCGAACCGGTCCATCTTGAGCTCGAAGCGCTCCGGGAAGTGCCTGAGCACGCCGGCCATGGTCCGGGTGAGCCTGTCCAGCTCCTCGTCGTTCATAAGGAACCGGCCCTCTTCGCCGCAGACAGGGCATATCTCGGCCCTGAAATAACCGTGCTCCGTGCACTCCCTCAGCATCCGCGAAACCTCTAGTCGGTTATGGAAGGACCCGATAAAAGCTTTCCCCATCGCGGGGGAATACATAACAGGGGTTTGGGAAGGGTTTGCCCGACCGGCTGGCCGGGTTCTGGTTCCGGCCGGCTCACTCCGTCTTCGGTGCGGGCGCGGTCGGCGGCTTCGTCATGAAGGCCAGTGCCATCGCGGCCAGGGAACCGACGGCGACGCCGATGAAGACGTATTCGAACCCGCCGGATACGAACGCGGGCATGAGCGCGCCTATGACGCCGCCGACACCGTACGAGGTGAAAACCTTGCCGTAGTTGTCGCCGAAGTTCTTCGTGCCGAAGTAGTCCGCGGTCGTCGGCGGGAAGAGCGCGAAGTTGCCGCCGAAGCAGAAGCCTGCCGCGGAGACCAGCGCCGTCACACCGATGAACACCGTGTTCTCATCCGTGGGCTTCGTCATTGTGAAGGCCGCGGCGCAGAGGTATATGAGCGCCTGGACGAGGAACATCGTCTTCATCGCCTTGGTCCTGCCGACCTTGTCCGAGATGAACCCCCAGACGACCCTGCCCGCGCCGTTGAACACTGCCAGGATGCCGACCAGCGTCGCGAGCTGGGCCATCAGCAGGATGTTCTCATCCGCGGGCACGAAATCCGGGTTCGCGTCTGCGTAGACGTCCTCGAAGGACTGGGCCACATTGCCGACGTTGCCGATCATCATCAGGCCGCAGGTCGCCGACAGGACGAACATGGTCCACAGGAGCCAGAACGACTTCGTCCGGACCATCTCGCGCCAGTTGTAGTCCTTGGATGCGGAACCGGCCTTGCCTGGGGCCGGCGGCGTCCATCCGGCCGGGCAGTAGCCCGGCTTCGGGTTGACGAGCAGGAGCGCCCCGAGGAAGACCATGGCGAGGAAGATGACGCCGAGGTACATGTACGCGTTCTCGACCCCTCCCATCTCATTGAGGAAGTACGTGCCGACCTGGGCGAAGACGAACGTCCCGGCGCCGAATCCCGCGACCGATATGCCGCTGACTAGCCCCTTCTTGTCAGGGAACCACTTGACGCAGCATGCGAGCGGGCAGCTGTAGCCGAGGCCGACGCCAGCTCCCAGCACCGCGTAGGACACGTACATCATCGGAAGGCTTCCGGTGGACTGGGACGACAGCATGTAGCCGACGGCGTAGATCACGCCACCGAGTATCGTCACCTTCATCGGGCCGTACTTGTCCTGCAGCTTCCCGCCCAGCTGGACGAGGAAGCCGAACGCGGCCAGGCTCGTCGCGAATATCCCGAGGACCTGGACGGACTTCTTAGGCTCATCGAGCGTTGTGGCGAGTGGGCCGTTGAACACGGACCATGCGTAGATCGAGCCGAGGGCGAGCTGCACGAGCAGAGCGCCGACGACCACTATCCATCTGTTCATCTCCTTCTTCTCTTGTTTCTCAGTCATCGTATCTGTCCCCTCTCCCTTTTCGAACAGTGATATCAGAGGAATCTCACGTTGCCGGTCGCGATGTCGAACACCGCGCCGATGATCTCCAGCTTGTTCGACTGCACGGCGGACCGTATCGCAGGGCTGAAGTCCTGCAGCCGCCTCATCTGCATCATCACGTTTATCTCGGCTATCGCGTCGGGGTCCTTCTGCCTCTGGCATGGCAGCTTCGACCTGGCGCACTCGAGGTCCTTCATGACGGACTCGAGGTTGCCGCGGTCTTCGCAGCCCAGCGACGCCTTAACCGCGCCGCAGTCCGAGTGGCCCATGACGACGATCGCCTTGACCTTCAGGTGGGAGACCGCGTACTCCAGGCTGCCCAGGACCGCGAGGTCAGTCGCGCAGTTGCCCGCGACCCTGACGACGAATGCCTCGCCCAGCGAGAGGTTGAAGATCTTGCAGGGGGACACCCTAGAGTCGGAACACGTGAGGATGGCGACGAACGGCTCCTGCCCCTTCGCGAGGTTCGCTAGAATCGTGGGGGGCACGGACCTCTTGAAAACGGCGTTGCCATCGGAAAGACGGGTCTTAGGGTCGAGTCTGGAGTTCGTGCTGAAAACCTCCTAACTTCCGATGGTGGAAATGTAATAGAAGGGGGGATGACACCCCCCTAGAAAAGGGTATTGGTGTTTTCAGTCCTCGAGGGTCGAGGTGTCACCGATCGGCTGGCCCATCTCCTTCGCCCTCAGGAGTCTCCTCATGATCTTGCCGCTCCTCGTCTTGGGGAGCTTCTGCATGACCTCGATCTCCCTCGGGTAGGCGTGGCCTGCCAGCCTGCTCTTGACGTGCTTCTGGATCTCCTCCTTCAGCTGGGGGGACTCCGTGAAGCCCGGCCTGAGCACGATGAACGCCTTGATGATGTTGCCCCTGAGCTCGTCGGGCTTGCCGATGACGCCCGCCTCTGCGACCGCCGGGTGCTCGATGAGGGCGCTCTCGACCTCGAACGGTCCGACCCTCTCGCCTGCGGTCTTGATGACATCGTCAGCGCGGCCGACGTACCAGAAGTAGCCGTCCTTGTCGATCTGGGCCGTGTCACCGGTGTAGTACCAGCCGTTCCTGTAGTACTCGTTGTACTTGGCCGGGTTCTTCCAGATCTGCCTCATCATCGACGGCCAGCCCGGCCTCAGAGCGAGGTTGCCCTCGGCGCCCTGCGGCAGGACCTTCCCGTTCTCATCGACGATCGCGGCCTCGACGCCTGGCAACGGCTTGCCCATGCTGCCCGGCTTGATGGGCATCTCGGGGAAGTTCGTGATCAGGATGGACCCGGTCTCCGTCTGCCACCATGTGTCGTGGAAGGGCTTGCTGTCAAAGACTTCCATGGCCCACTTTACGCCCTCGGGGTTGAGCGGCTCGCCGACGGAGTACAGCGCCCTGAGGCTCTCGAGCTTGTACTTCTTCGGGATCTCGCTCCCCTTCGACATCAGCATCCTGACGGCGGTGGGCGCGGTGTACCAGACCGAGATCTTGTTGTCCTGTATGCACTTGTACCAGCGCTCTGGCTCGAACCTGCCGCCGAGGCCGACCTGCGTTATGCCGCACGACCACGGGCCGAGGCAGCCGTAGACGACGCCGGTGACCCAGCCGAGGTCCGCCGTGCACCAGTAGACATCGTCGTCGTGCACATCGAGGACCCACTTCGTGGACAGGGTCTGCTGCACTATGCCCTTGTGGGCGTGGACGACACCCTTCGGCTTGCCGGTGGTGCCGCTCGTGTAGAGCATGAACATGAACTCCTCAGGGTCCATGTGCGCGGTCTCGAACTCCTTGGACGCCGCGGCCATCTCCTTCTTGTAGCTTATCTCGCCGGCCGGCGGGTTGTCCTCGTCGACCACGATCAGGTGCTTCATCGCGGGGAGCTGGGCCTTGACCTCGTAGAACCTCTTCTTGAGGTCCTTGTCGGTCACGAGTGCGACTCCGTCGGAGTCCGCGAGCCTGTCCCTTATCGCGTCAGGGCCGAAGGCCGGGAACATCGGGCTCGCGATGGCGCCGTACTTGATCGCGCCGAGGAACGAGATGTACAGCTCCGGGGACCTCTGAAGGAAGACGAAGACCCGGTCCTGCCTCTTGACTCCCAGCTTCTTGAGGACGTTGGCGAACTTGTTCATCTCCTCGTACAGCTGGTGGAAGGTGAGCTTCGTGACGTGCCCCTCGCCATCATCGTAGATCAGAGCGATCTTGTCCTTGTTCTTCCCCTTCGCGTGCCTGTCGATCGCGTTGTACGCGGCGTTGATCTTCCCGTCGGGGAACCACTCGACTTCCTTGTCGGCCTCTGCCCACTTGAAGGTGCCCTTGAGCTTGGGGTAGTTCTCCAGGTTCGGCTTCAGCCTCAGCTTGGAGGGGTCCTTGTGGAGCATCGCGCCCTGTATCAGTTCCGTGCCCTTTTCTGCCATCTCTTCACATCCATCGGGTCGGCGACGGGCGGAACACAGCCCGCCGCGCGCTTGCCCATCCTACTGCCAGCACAGGCGCGTATACGCAGCATCCCCGGGAATTCTCCATAGTCTCCGCCTGCATTCCCTGCGATGCGAACGAATCACCTTGAGCCTGGCCGCCCTCACCGAAGGCAATGCCGTAGCTCATCCGGCCTGTACCTATCGACCGCATTCCTCCACACCTTATAAGCCTTTTCGATTCGACAATAACGATTTCAGGTCAGGTGATATGAGCGGAAAACGAGGGTAATCGTAACATGGCGACGATTTTCGGCGGAAAGCGACAGTTGTCGATGGAATCCAATCATGCAGGTGGACAAAGCCCTCCAGTACGCGGAATCGCCCATGGAGGGATGTAACAATATGTGTAAATGAATATATTTGTGGTTTATAAAAATGTTTGCGGTGCGGGCGCTCAGTCCGTCCATCCGTGATGGATCTTCGACGCCTTGACCGTGTTCTTCATGAGCATCGTGATGGTCATAGGGCCGACGCCGCCCGGGACGGGCGTGATCGCCTTCGCCTTCTCCTTCACCGCGTTGAAGTCCACGTCCCCGACGAGCCTGCATCCGCCCTTAGCGTTCGGGTCGCTCACCCTGTTGACGCCGACGTCTATGACGACGACGCCGTCACGGACCATGTCCGCCTTCACGAAGTTCGGGACGCCCATCGCGGCGATGAGTATGTCCGCCTGCTTGGTGTGGTGGTTCAGGTCCGCGGTCCTCGAGTGGCAGATTGTGACCGTCGCATCAGCGCCCGGAGCCTTCTGCAGGAGGATGTTCGTGATCGGCTTCCCGACAATGTTGCTCCTCCCCAGGACGACGACATGTTTCCCCTTCGGATCGTTGCCGCTCCTTACGAGCAGCTCCTGGATCCCAGCTGGCGTGCAGGGCAGGTAGCAATCCGCCGCGCCCACGACCATCTTCCCGACGTTCACCGGGTGGAAGCCGTCGACGTCCTTGCTCGGGTCGATCCTCATGAGGACCTTCTCCTCGCTGATGTGCTTCGGGAGAGGGAGCTGCACGAGTATGCCGTCCCACTTCGGGTCCTTGTTGAACTTCTCTATGAGGTCGAGGAGCTCCCTGTCGGTCGTGCTCGCCGGCAACCTGATCGTCTCCGAGTTCATCCCGAGCTCGGTGCATGCCTCTCCCTTCTTCCTCACGTACACCTGAGAGGCTGGGTCCTCGCCCACGATTATGACCACGAGGCCAGGCGTGACGCCCTTGGCCCTCATGCGAGAGATCTCTTCCTTGAGCTCAGCCCTTATGCTCTTCGCGACTTCATTGCCGTTGATGATGTCTGCGACCAACCGTCCCACGCTCCCTTGAAAAACGGGATGCAGAAGGCGTACTTAAGGGTCGCGCTCGGGGCGCGCGAGCGAATGCCAGGGATTCGGAGCGCGATGGGCCGAGGTCGAGCTCCTTGGAACCATCGCTCCGCACCGAAATGCCTTCTCGAAAAGGCTATCTACCCGTTGATTATACCCCTCGTAAAGGGGGTACAAAATGGCCATGAAGCCAGACATCGAAATTGCTCAGGAAGCGAAAGTCCAGCACATAGAGAAGATCGCGGAGAGGGTCGGTCTTACCCGCGACGACCTTGAATTCTACGGGAAGTACAAGGCCAAGGTACCGCTCAGCGTGCTGAAGCGCTACGACAACAACAAGGACGGCAAGCTCGTCTTCGTGACGGCCATCACCGCGACGAAGGCCGGCGAAGGGAAGACCGTCACATCTATCGGCCTGTGCCAGGGCCTCGGACAGCTCAACAAGAAAGTGATGCTCTCCCTGAGGGAGCCGTCGCTGGGTCCGACCTTCGGCATCAAGGGAGGCGCGACCGGCGGTGGTTACTCGCAGGTCTACCCCATGTGGGACATAGACCTCCACTTCACCGGTGACATACATGCGGTCGGAACGGCGCACAACCTGCTGTCCGCCCTCGTC
>JALOTO010000169.1 GCA_025457845.1 Thermoplasmata archaeon
CGACGACCTCGTGCGCCGTAGAGCTGACGGTTCCGAGGGTTATGAGGACGACCTCCGCGTCATCGCACATGTATGGGTCGATCATGCCGCCGTAGTCCCTCCCGAACTGCCTGGCGAACTGCTTGTTGACCTCTTCGATGACGGCCGGCGCATCGCGGACCGCCTTGTCCTGCTGCCACCTGACCTCCATCATGTACTCCGGCGGGACGAACATGCCGATCGACTTCACGTCCTTGGTGTCCAGGATCGGGCTCGGCGGGCTGTACTTGGGCAGGAACTTGTCCGCATCCTCGGCGCACATGAGGTCCACCGGTTCGACCGTGTGGGACAGTATGAAGGCGTCCAGGCCGACGGACACTGGGAGGGCCACGCGCTTGTCCTCGGCGATCTTGAAGGCCTGCAGGACCATGTCCTGGACCTCCTGGTTGTGGTCGCAGAACATCTGCAGCCACCCCGAGTCCCTCTCGGGCATGATGTCGCTGTGCTCGACCCATATGTTGATCGGCGCAGCGATGGCCCTGTTGACGACGGCCATCACGACGGGCAGCCTCAGCCCGCTCGCGATCGGGAGTATCTCGTGCATCAGGGCGAGGCCCTGGGACGAGGTGGCCGTGAACGTGCGGACGCCCGAGGCGCTCGCGGACACGCACGCGCTCATGGCCGAGTGCTCGCTCTCAACCTCGATGTACTGGCAGTCGAGCTCCCCGTTGTTGACGAACTCGGAGAGGTGCTCGACTATGAACGTCTGCGGGGTGATGGGGTACGCGGCCACGGTCTTGACCCTGCTCCTCATGGCACCGTAGGCGGCTGCGTAGTTCCCTGTGACGACCTTCTGGACCATCTTCCTCACCTCACCATCTTGATGGCCTCGACGGGGCACTCGTTGGCGCATATCCCGCAGCCCTTGCAGTAGCTCATGTCGAACTCCATGTGGTCCGCCTTCCTGTAGATGCAGCCCTCCGGGCAGTAGAACCAGCAGAAGTTGCACATTGTGCACTTCTCCTTGTCGTACTCGGGCCTGAACACCTTCCAGCTGCCCGTCTTGTTCTCCATGAAGGAGCCTGGGCCGACAAAGCCGGCCTCTGTCTCCTTCCTCACGGCCGCGGCGCCGATGGGCATCTCGTTGACGTCCGGCAACCACTTCTTGGGCTTGGTCAACGGGCGCTTCCCGTGGGACTGGCCGACTACCGTGCGGTCGTAGGCGGCCTTCGCGGCGAGGGCGTTCTTCTCGCCGATCTTCGGGCCAAGCCTGTCGCCGAATATCTGCATGATGCCCTTCTCTATGGACTCGATCTTGACGATCCCCGTGGCCTTCGCCAGCGCGCCCAGTATCGCGGAGTTGGTCGCCGGCTGCTTGAGTATCTCCAGAGCGACGGAGGTCGCGTCGACGGTGGCGACCTTGACGTCCTTGCCCACGTCGACCTCCTCCGGCTTCCTGGAGGTGTTGACGATCACCATGCCGCCGTCCTTCAGGCCATCTACGACGTTGACAGCCTCGATGAGCGACTCGTCGAGGACGACGACGATGTCGGGCTCGTAGACCTGCGTCTTGCGGTATATCCTGCTCTTGTCGATCCTCGTGAACGCAAGCACCGGGGCGCCTCGCCTCTCTGCCCCGAAGAACGGGAAGGCGGTCGCATAGCCGCCCTCCTGGTGGGCTGCGCTCGCGAGGGCCTGTGCAGCCATGACCGCGCCTTGACCGCCGCGGCCGTGGAAACGTACCTCGTGCATCCTGAAGCCTCGCGGTGTTTTGTATGGGTAGGGCTTTTTTAATGCTTTCTGTGCAACACCTGGACAGTCCAGCGGTTCGGCGTTTCCGCCGGGCGCCTCCGAATGCAGGTCCATACGCTCCGGGGCGTCTCGAACATCGTTTCCCGCGGCACCCGCATTGTCGAATGTCAGCACGGCGACACCCCTCCCTCCCAAACGTTTTTCCGCAGAGTGGGCGATTTGGCGGTCAGATGGCCAAGAAGCAAGCGGATGGGATAACCCTCAGGGTCGCCCGCGCCCACCACCAGTCCGAGGTGGGCCTCGGGAGGGCCAGGATAGACACCTTCACGAGGAAGGAGCTGGGCGCCGACGTAGGGGAGATCATCGAGATCTCCGGCAGCAAGAAGACCGCGGCGAAGGTCTTCAGGGCGGCCCACGAGGACGAGGGCAAGGGGATAGTCAGGGTCGACGGGATGATCAGGGGCAACGCCGGCGTGTCCATCGGCGAGAACGTTGTCGTCAGGAAGGCGGACGCCCAGACCGCCCAGAAGGTGGTGGTCGCGCCCAAGATACCCTCCGGGAAGAGGGTGAGGTTCGGACAGGGGGTCGAGGGGCTCTTCAAGAAGGGGCTCCTGAACAGGGCCCTCGTCAAGGGCGACGAGATAATAATCCCCAACATAGCGCTGATGGGGGGGTTCCTGCCGTTCGTGGTCGCGTCAACGACACCCAACGGGATCGTCCAGGTCTCCGAGGCGACGGAGCTCTCCGTCAAGACGGAGCCCATCGAGGTGACGGAGCTGGCCAGACCTTCGGTCACCTACGAGGACATCGGCGGGCTGGAGGACGAGCTCCAGAGGATCCGCGAGATGATAGAGCTCCCGCTCAAACACCCGGAGGTCTTCAACCGCCTGGGGATAGACCCGCCGAAGGGGGTGCTCCTGTATGGCCCGCCAGGCACCGGCAAGACACTCATCGCGAGGGCGGTCGCCAACGAGGCCGGGGCGAACTTCTTCTCGATACAGGGGCCGGAGATAATGTCGAAGTTCTACGGCCAGAGCGAGGAGAGGCTACGGGAGATGTTCACGGAGGCGGAGAAGAACGCGCCCTCGGTCATATTCATCGACGAGGTGGACTCCATAGCCCCCAGGAGGGACGAGGTCCACGGGGAGGTCGAGAGGAGGGTGGTCGCCCAGCTCCTCACGCTCATGGACGGGCTCACGACCAGGGGCAACGTCATCGTCATCGCGGCCACGAACCGCGAGGACGCCATCGACCCCGCCCTCAGGCGGCCGGGCAGGTTCGACCGCGAGATACAGATCGGCGTG
>JALOTO010000170.1 GCA_025457845.1 Thermoplasmata archaeon
CCATGGGGACGGCGATGGAGGACATGTCCTCGTCCCTCGAGGGCGCCGACTCGGTTGCGATGCTCGCGACGGTCATGATCCTCGCGGGCCTCGGCTTCAAGGTCGCGGCGGTGCCCTTCCATATGTGGGCCCCCGATGTGTACGAGGGCGCCCCGACGCCGGTGTCCGGCCTGCTCGCCGCGGCGTCGAAGAAGATGGGCTTCGCGGCGTTCCTCAAGGTCTTCCTCGTCGGCCTGATGGTCACCAAGACCGACTGGGAGGTGGCCATCGCCCTGCTTGCGATATTGACCATGACCGTGGGCAACCTCGTGGCGGTCTCCCAGACCAACATCAAGAGGATGCTGGCCTACTCGTCGGTCGCCCAGGCCGGGTACATACTGATCGCCCTCCCCGTCGGCACGCAGTACGCGGTCGCCGGCGCGATGTTCCATGTGATGACCCACGCCTTCATGAAGTCGGGGGCGTTCATGGTCGTCGCGGGCATGGGCGCGGCCGCGGTCGGGGAGAGGCTCGACGACTTCAAGGGACTCGGGAGGCGTTCGCCGTTCCTGGCCATCGCCATGACGCTGTTCCTGCTCTCCCTCGCTGGGATCCCGCCCCTCGCCGGCTTCGCCAGCAAGTTCGTGCTCTTCTCTTCGGCGGTGTACGGCTCGATCGACCCCGGCCCGGAGTGGCTGATATGGCTCGCGGTGGCGGGGGTCCTCAACAGCGCGCTGTCCCTTTACTATTACGCGCGCGTCATCAAGTACATGTACATGGACCAGGGGAGCGGGGAGAGGGTCAAGGTGCCGCGCTGGACCATGGCCGCGATAACGATCGCCCTCTTCATGACCATATTCCTCGGCCTGTTCTTCGACGCGACTGTGGACCTGTGCGTGAGGGCGGCCGAGGCGTTCGCGGGCCTCCCGGCCGGGCTGTGACGCTCAGAGGAGCCCCGCGGCGAACAGCCCCGCCGATATGAGCAGGCCCACCGTCAGATGGACCTGCACGGTCATCGCCTGGGCAGGGACCAGCTCGCGGAAGCTGCCGTACTTGTCCAGCACGGTCTTCACCGCTTTGACGGCTATCGCCGCCGGCATGAGGGCCAGGAGGGACCAGGCCGGGTAGACCCCGACGGCCCAGAGGGCCACGACGGTCACGAAGGTGGTGGCCATGAGCCCGGCGTACCAGAAGGATGCCTTCCTGAGGCCCATCCGCACGACCCAGTGGTTCTTCCCGACGCTGCCGTCGGCCTCCATGTCCGGGAACTGGTTGATGAAGAGGACGAGGCCGATCAGGAACGCCACGGGCAGCCCCGCGAGCAGGGCGGCGATGCTGAACTCCCCCGTCTGGACCATGTACGCGCCCAGGACCACGAGGGGGCCGAACCCGAGGCCCACGGCGAACTCCCCCACCCCGAGCGCGGCGAGGTTCAGCCGCGGCGAAGTGTAGAAGTACCCCAGGCCGATGCCCATGACTCCAAGCGGCACTATCCAGTAGGTGACCTCGTACGCGAGGTACAGGCCTATGGCCGCGCACAGCCCGAAGAAGGTCATGGCTCCCCAGTAGACCTCCCTCGGCGTCAGGAGTCCCGTTATGAGGAAGGGGCTCCCGCCGTTGAAGGGGGTCCTGTTCTTGTTGGCCATGTCCGTGCCGCTCTTGAAGTCGAAGTAGTCGTTCACCACGTTCGTACCCGCGTGCGCGAATACGACGCCCGCGAGCGTCAGCACGAAGAGCAGCGGGTCGAAGGCCCCGTCGGACTCGTATGCCAACGCGGCCCCTAGAAGGGTCGGAACGAGCGAAGCCGTGAAGAACGGCGCCCTCAGCTCCGCCAACCATATGACCGGTTTCGGAGGCCTCTCTCCCGTCATCTCACCGCCCCTCCACTGCGGGAGGGTGCATATAAATGATGCGCACCGTGCGCGGCTCCTGTCCGGGCCGCGAAGCGCGATACTGGCCATCGCTGAGCTTCGAGCCAGAAACCATCAGGATTAAGTAGCGATTGGGTTATATGCGAGATTCGATGACCACGGCCCCATGGGATTTTGGCGTCAACAAGGAGCTCAAGATGGTCGACGAGAAGCTCCGGGAGATGGTCTCGTCCGAGGAGCGGACGCTCACTGACGCCTCCCTGCACGTGATCGAGGCCGGCGGGAAGAGGATGCGGCCGACCATAACCCTCCTCTCGTACAAGTGCCTCGGCGGCGAGGACGCCCAGAGGATCGTGGACGTTGCCGCGGCGTTCGAGCTCATACACTCGGCGACCCTGATCCACGACGACATAAACGACGGGGGACTGGCGCGCAGGGGCAGGGAGACCGTCTACAAGAAGTACGGCCTCCACAGCGCCATTGTCACCGGGGACTTCCTGTTCGTGAAGGCGTTCTCGCTCGGGGGGATGTTCGACAAGATGGTCGTCCAGACCACCGCCGACGCCTGCGCGAGGCTCGCCGAGGGCGAGGTCCTCCAGAACAGGTACAGGCACACGAACGAGATGACGGTCGACACTTACATCAAGGTCATGGAGAGGAAGACCGCCGAGCCCATACGCGCGGGCGCGATGATCGGCGCATACCTCGCAAAGGGCTCGTCGGAGGCCGTCTCCGAGCTGGGCGCCTACGGCATGAACCTCGGCATAGCCTTTCAGATAGTCGACGACATCCTGGACTTCACCGGCGACGAGAGCAGGACCGGGAAGCCGACTGGCATGGACCTCAAGGAGGGATACCTGACCCTGCCGTCGCTCCTGGCGATGAAGACCTCGGAGGATGCCCGGAGGGAGATACTCCGCATCGTGAAGGAGGAGAAACCCTCGGCCGGGGAGCTCAGGGACTGCGTCTCCATGGTGGTCGACGCGGGCGCGGTCGAGAAGGCCCGGGGCATGGCCGAGTACTACGCCCTGGAGGCCCTGCAGCACATAGGCTCGCTGCCCGACAACGTCTACAGCAAATCGTTGAGGGACCTGGTCGGGAAGGTCCTGAACAGGGATTCGTAGGCGGTCTGCATGATGGATCCGACGGGGATGTCAGGGAGGAGCTGGTCCGAGGTGGTCGAG
>JALOTO010000171.1 GCA_025457845.1 Thermoplasmata archaeon
GGGTAGAGGATCGTGTTGGGCTTCCCCTCGAACAGGGTCCTCACGACCTGCCGCCCCGTCCGCTTGAGCGGCCTGACGACTATCCCGGCCGCGCCCTTCTTCTTCTCCATCAGAACCACCCCATCGTCTTGAGGGTCGCCGCGATAAGCAGGTTGAGCACCGCGAGCGGGAGGAGGCGCCTCCAGCCCAGCCTGAGCATCTGGTCGATCCTAACCCTCGGGACCGACCAGGTCAGCCACATGAAGAGGATGTACACGATGTACGCCTTGATCAGGAACCATATCTCGTCGGGTATGAAGGCCGGGCCCTGCCATCCGCCGAGGAACAGTGCGGTCGCGAGAGCTCCGCCGGCGTACGACCTGATCGCGGTGGTCATGTAGAACAGGCCGAACCGCATGCCCCCGTACTCGGTCGTCCATCCCTCGACGAGCTCTGCCTCCGCCTCGGGCAGGTCGAACGGTATGATCTCGACCTCGGCTATGAGGCAGACGAGGAAGACGACGAGGCCTATGAAGAGCGGGATGCCGAACCAGATGTCGTGCTGGGCGGCGACTATGTCCACGAAGTCGAAGCTGCCAGCGAGGAGGAAGACGCTGGCGACGCAGAGTATGAGCGGTATCTCGTAGCTCATCATCTGGGCCGCGGACCTCATCCCTCCTATGAGGGTGTACTTGTTGTTGGACGACCACCCCGCGAGCAGGATGGTGAAAGGCGCGATGGCGAACATGGCCAGGGCGAACAGCGCGGACGCCGGGACCCCGCCCCCGTCCCTGCTGGTCGACAGGCCGAAGTTCTCGCTGAGAGGGATGGTGGCGAGGATGAGGAGCGAGGAGCCGACGAAGATCACTGGCGCGAGGACGAATCCGAGCTTGTCCGCCTTCTTCGGGACTATGATCTCCTTGATGAAGAGCTTCATCCCGTCGGCTAGGTTCTGGAGCCAGCCCCCGATCCTGTAGCCGACATAGTACGGGCCGTAGAAGTCCAGTATCCTCCCGCTGAGCTTCCTGAATATCCAGAGGAAGTTGAGGACGTTGATGAGCGCGACTATCACGATGACCAGGCTCTCAAGGAGCAGGGTCATGAAGTGCAGGTGCCCGAAGGACGCTGCGAAGTCCCCGACGGCGGTGAAGAAGTCCCCGAACCACCAAGGCAGGACGTCGCCGAGCCAGTACCAGAGGTTGTTGACGAGGTCCACGAGCCAGTGCAGGATTCCGTAGCAGAATTCGTACAGGTTCATGTCCTCACCTATCGTTCTCACCTATGCACATGTCGAACCCGCCCATGATCGCGACGACGTCCGCGACCTTGTACCCGATCAGTACCTTCGGGGCCGCGGAGACGGTCACGAAGATCGGGCTCCTGATCTTCAGCCGGTACGGCTTGTCCGACCCGTCACCGACCACGTACATGGTCCCCTCGCCGCGCGGGTCCTCGACCCTGCCGAAGCCGGTCCCGACGGGGCCGTTCCTCGGGGCCACGATCCTCCATTTGCCCTGGGGCATCTTCTGGAGGGCCTGGCGGATGATCCTGCAGCTCTCCCACATCTCGTCCATCCGGACCCTGTACCTGGCGTAGCAGTCGCAGTCCTTGTGGGTGGCGACCTGGAAGTCCATCTCGGCGTAGGCCTCGTAAGGCATGTCCTTCCTGAGGTCGTACGACACCCCGCTGGCACGGAGGGTGGGTCCGGTGACGCCGAGGTTGATGGCATCGTCCCTCTTCAGGATCCCGATGCCCTCGTTCCTCATCATGAATATCTTCGAGCCCTCGAAGAGGTCCTCGTACTCCTTGAGGCGCATCTCCGTGTACTTCAGGGCCCTCATCGAGTCCCTCACGAAGTTCGGGGGCAGGTCGTGGGCGACGCCTCCGATCCTCGGGTAGTTGTAGGTCAGCCTGGCGCCGGTAAGCGCCTGGAGGAGGTCCACGAAGACCTCCCTGTCCCTCATCGTGTACGTGAACCCGACGGACATGCCGAGGTCGCCAGCGTAGGCGGCCAGCCACATCAGATGGGAGGCGATCCTCTGCATCTCGATCGCGACGACCCTGATGTACTTGGCCCGCTCGGGGACCTCGACGCCCATGAGGTCCTCGACGGTGGCGCAGTACAGGTGCGACCAGGTCATGGACGAACCGTAGCATAGCCTGTCGGCGATGGGGATGATCTGGGTGTAGGTCTTGCCCTCGCAGAGCTTCTCTATGCCCCTGTGGAGGTAGCCCACCTCGGGGACGGCGTCGACAATGGTCTCGCCGTCGACCTTGACGCGCAGGTTCCAGAGCCCGTGCGTCATCGGGTGCTGGGGCCCCATGTTGATCCACATCTCAGCCATGCATGGTCACCCCCTGAAGTCCTTCCTGAGCGGATGGTAGAGGACGTCCTTCGGAAGCAGGATCCGCTCGAGCTTCGGATGGTTCCTGAAGACCACGCCCATGAGGTCGTACGCCTCCCTCTCCTGCCAGTTCGCCCCCCCCCATATGGAGGAGACGGAATCGACCGACGGGTCGTCCTTGGGAGTGCTGGCTATGAGTTCCATCACGAGCCGTGACGAATAGGATGAGATGTGGTAGACGACCTCGAACCTGTTGTCGTACTCCACGGCGGAGATCATGGAGATGTGCTCGAAGCCGAGAGAGTCCCTGAGGGCGCGGCAGACGGCGTGGAGCTCCGCCCGGTCGACACGCGCGCGTATGAGGCCCGGCCTGACCTTCTCCCCGTCGGAGACGCCCTTCGGGAACGATTCGGCCAAGGCCCTGAGGACCCTGTCCTCCGGGTTCGCGCCTATCCTGCTGGGGGCCTTCTCCATGTCCACTGCCCCCGCTGAACTCGCCCTACCCCCCTCAGACATGTGCAGACCCCTTCACCTGCCCGTGAGCAGGCCCTTCTTGTTCTCCTTGATCATCTTCTGAAGCTTCAGGAAGCCATCGATGAGCGCCTCGGGCCTCGCCGGGCAGCCCGGGATGTACACGTCGACGGGTATGAACTGGTCCACCCCCGGGACCACGCTGTAGCTGTTGTAGAACGGCCCGCC
>JALOTO010000039.1 GCA_025457845.1 Thermoplasmata archaeon
CGGGCGACGAGGGCGGCGCAGACGGTGCTGTCGACCCCGCCGGAGACGGCTATGATGGCCTTCCCCGGGACCTCCTTCTGGAGGCGGCTGATCTCATCCGCTATGAACTTCTCCGGTTTGAACATCAGATCTCAACTTCCTTCGAGTCCTGCAGGACCTTGTCCCTGAGCTTCTGCCTGTACTGGAGCAGCGCCTTGCCGATCCGCTCGTCCTTGAGTGCGAGGATCTGGGCGGCCAGCAGGGCCGCGTTCTCTCCCCTGTCCAGGCCCACGCCCGCGACCGGTATCCCCGGAGGCATCTGCACCACCGAGAGGATGGAATCGAGGTTGACCGCGCCGCTGACGGGCACGCCTATCACGGGCTTGGTCGTCCTCGCTGCGATCACGCCGGGGAGGGCGGCCGACAGGCCAGCGATGGCTATGAACACGTCCGCTCCCGACTCCGCGACTATCTTCTCGACCAGGTCGGGGGTCCTGTGGGCGCTCGCGATGTTGACCTTGTACTTGACGCCGAGCTCCTTCAGGACCTCGATGGCCTTCTCGGCCACCTTCATGTCGCTCTTGCTGCCCAAGACTATCTGGACGGTCATCTGAAAAGGGAGAGGGATGGTTTGCAGAAAAAGGTTTGTGTGTTCCGCTCGCCTAGGACTTCATTATGGCTACGAGGAAGACGCCGATGGCGGCGAGCGCCCCTATGACACCAGCGAGGATGTACAGGAACGCGTCCCAGATGACCTTGCCCAGGTCCACATCGATCATTCCGTCCTCGCCGAGCGCGAGGAGGCCCCATATCAGGCCGACGACGAGGCCGACCACGAGCAGCGCGACGCCGATCATGCGGCTCTTCCCGCTGCCGAAGTACGCCGTGAACACGCCCGCGAGGAGCATGAACAGGGCGAACACCAGTATCAAGACTGTCAGGAACTCCATCAGCATCATTCGACTCACCGATCTATAGCCCTATCAGAACTTTATCCCGGTCAGGGTCTTGGTGTCGATCACTCCAGGTATCGAGCGGACCTTGTCGACGACGACCTGTCCGAGCAGGTTGAAGTCCTCTGCCTCGATCTTCGCGATCAAGTCGTACTCCCCGAAGAGAGGGTGCAGCTCGACGACCTCCTTGACCTTGAGGAGCTCGTTGTAGACCTCGTGTTCCTTAGCCGGCGCAGTGCTTATGAGTATGAAACCCACGGCCATCTGGTCCTCACCGGTGGCGTATAATGGGATGTCCTTTCATAAACCTTTCGGGAGAGACGATATCGCGCCGCGATGCTGGCTCGATGTGTTTCGCATGCGGTCGTCAAAGGGGGAAAACGCGACGCTATAGTCGCGCGCGCGACTCACACGCACTTCCTTCGCGCGGACCTTCTCTGGACCATCTCCCAGGTCGGCAGCGCGGCCTGCGCCCCGAAGCTCTCGACGACGAAAGACGCTGTCGACGCGCCGGTCCAGACGCACTCCTCTATCGCGAGCCCGCGGCTCAGGCCGGCGTAGAAGCCCGCGCGGAAACCGTCGCCCGCGCCCGTGGTGTCGACGACCTTGTCCGGCTGGATCGATCCGACGATCAGCTCGTCGCCGTCCGTCATGACCCTGCTGCCCTCGCTCCCGCGCGTGTTGACGACCATCTTGACGTGGGAGAGGAGTTCGACGTCCTCCTTGAGGCCCAGGTACTGCTTCGCCCGCTCCATCTCCGACGAGTTTGCCCAGAATATGTCGGAGTGGTCCAGCACCTCCTCGAACGACTGGGGGTCGTAGACGTAGTGCAGCTCCTGTGCGGGGTCGAAGCTCACGGTCTTCTTCCTGGCCTTCGCGCGCTTGGCGGCCTTGAGCGCGTATGACGGGCGGCCCGTCCCTATGTGGACGAACTGCGACGAGTCGATGGTGTGGGTCCTGAGGGGGAGCCTCTCCTGCTCCTTCACGGCCCCCTGGTCGACGAAACCTATCTGGTTGTGGTCCTTGTCAGAGATCATTATGATGAACGGTGTCCTAGCGCCACGGACCTTGACCACATCGGTCACGTCGACGCCGGATGCCTTCAGGGCATCCATGAACGCCTGCGGGAAGTCCTGGCCGACATGGCTCGCCAGGGCGGTCCTCACTCCCAGGGATGCGGCCATGCGGGCGACGTTGGCCCCCGTGCCGCCGAAGAGCTCGCTCCTGTCGAGCATCTCGACGCAGGTGTTGGGCTGCGGGAACGAGTCCGCACTGTAGATGATGTCGAGGGCTGTGTGCCCGAAGACGCCCAAGAAGTTGGCCTTCCGCAAGTCCGTCCCCCGGACACCCGTATCGGCGCGGCCGTACTTGAACCGTCCCATGTGGCCAGATGAACGCCTCTGGCCAAGGTCCGACTATATCAACCCTAGGTGCCCTCTTTCCAGCTGCGGATGTATGCCTGCTGTTCCTTGGAGAGCCGGTCGATCTTGATGCCCATGGTCTCGAGCTTGAGGCGCGCTACCAGCTCGTCGAGGTGGTCCGGGACGTCGTACACGTACGGCTCGAGGGACTGGCTGCTGAAGTCTAGATACTCCAGGCAGAGCGCCTGGATCGCGAAGCTCATGTCCATGATCTCCACTGGGTGCCCCTGGCCCGCCGCGAGGTTCACGAGCCGTCCCTCGGCGAGCAGATAGACCCTCCTTCCGTTCTTCAGCTCGTACTCCTCGACCGAGTCCCTGACCTTCTTGTGCCTCTTGGACATCCGCTCCAGGGCAGGCTTGGATATCTCGTTGTCGAAGTGGCCGGAGTTCGCGAGGACGCAGCCGTCTTTCATGACCTGCAGGTCCTCGGCCGTCACGACGTCCTTGCAGCCAGTGGCGGTGACGATGAAATCTGCGGTCTTGGCGGCATCGGTCATAGGCTTGACGGCGAAGCCGTCCATGCGCGCCTCTATGGCCCTGACTGGGTCCACCTCGGTGACGGTCACATCCGCGCCCATCCCCTTCGCCCTCATCGCGATGCCCCTCCCGCACCATCCATAGCCTGCGACGACGAAGTTCTTGCCCGCCACGAGCAGGTTCGTCGAGGCCATCAGCCCGTCGAAGGTCGACTGGCCGGTGCCGTACCTGTTGTCGAACAGGTACTTCATGTAGGCGTCGTTGACCGACATGACGGGGAACTTGAGCGCGCCGTCATGTGCCATGGCCCTTAGGCGCATGATTCCAGTGGTGGTCTCCTCGTTCGCCCCCTTGATCTTGGGCAGCTTGTCCTTGCGCTTCGTGTGGAGCAGGAAGATGAGGTCCGCGCCATCGTCGATCACATAGTCGGGGCCGATGTCTATGACCTTGTTGAGCGAGTCGTAGTACTCCTTCGTGTTCTGTCCCTTCTTCGCGTAGCACTTCAGGCCATACTCCTCGTTTAGCGCCTTGGCGACGGAGTCGTCGGTGGAGAGCGGGTTGCAGCTCGTGAGCCTGACCTCCGCGCCGGCCTCCTGGATCGCAAGAGCGAGGACGGCGGTCTTGGCCTCCGTGTGCAGGGCCATGCCCACCTTCAGGCCGTCGAACGACTTCTCCTTGACCATCCGTTCCCTGATCCGTCCAAGCACTGGCATGTGGGCCTTGGCCCATTCGATCCGCTTCACGCCTCTGTCGAGGAGTTCGTTCTTGGCCATCTTATCGGCCGCCAAATCGAGGGGTGGCATATTAACTGTTCCTGAGGGACGCCTGGCCAATCGCGACTATATAGAAACCGTAGAAGGAGGGTGGGCTACGGGCCGCCTCCGGAGCTATGGTGGGGTCATGAGTCTATGTCGTCAAGGCTGAAGTCCACCCCCGACAACTGTGGAACCAAGAGAGTTGTTGAACAGGGTGAACAAGTCATGAACGAACCCTCAAAGGAGAGCCAGAAGACTGACAAGATAGTGATGCCACACAAGGGTGGCAACACCATGATGATCGTGGTAGTGATGGCAGTCGCGCTCGTGATTGTGGTCGCGGCCGCCTTCGCGACCGGGGTGCTGTCCCTCGGCGGGGACGACACGAGCGTGACCCTGACCGGGGCGGGGGCGACCTTCCCCATGCCGCTCATTCTCAAGTGGGCCGACGAGTACTATAACACCACTGACGAACAGGTCAAAATCAACTACGGCGGCGGAGGGAGCGGTGCAGGCATCACCCAGATCAAGGAGATGCAGGTCGACTTCGCCGGCACCGATGCGCCGTTGAGCGCATCGGACAGCACGACCTACGGCCTCGTGCACATCCCGGAGACCCTCGGCGCGGTCGTCGCCGCGTACAACCTGCCTGGAATCACCGGGCTCAGGCTGGACGGTTCGACCCTCGCGAAGATCTTCATGAAGAACATCACGGCCTGGGACGACCCCGCGATCGCGGAGCTGAACCCGGACCTCACGCTGCCGACGAACGACATCGCGACGGTGGTCCGGTCTGACGCATCCGGGACCACGTTCGTCTTCAGCGGTTACCTCGCGGTCGTCAGCGACGAGTTCGCAGACATCTACGGGCAGGGCAAGACGGTCGCGTGGCCGGAGGGTACGATTGCCCAGAACGGCAACTCCGGCGTCGCGCAGGCAGTGCAGGGCACCGAGTACACCATAGGGTACATAGAGCTGTCATACGCGATGGAGAACGACATCGCCTTCGCCGACATGAAGAACCATGACGGCAACTTCGTCACCGCATCCCTCGACACGACCTCTGCCGCTGCTGCCGCCACTGTGCCTACCTTGCCAGAAGGGGACGGCGATTGGTCCGCGGTGAACGCCCTGGACGCGCCTGGGGCCAACTCCTACCCGATCGTGAGCTTCACCTACCTGCTCGTGTACAAGGAGCTCTACAACGAGGACACGAAGATGAACGAGACCGCTGCCAAGGCGCTCCTCGAGTTCATCTGGTGGGCGGTCCACGACGACGGGCAGGCCTACGCCAGCCCGCTGGCGTACCCGCCCCTCCCCGACGCGGTTGTCACCCTCAACGAGGAGACGCTGAACAGCATCACCTACAAGGGAGAACCGCTGCTCTGAGGACACAATCAAACCCATCCAAACCCATCTCCCCGGCGGTCTCCGCCGGGGAGACCCCGACATTCGTGATGATCCGAGGGGGAAGATGCCCGCGCTCTGGAAGAAGAAAGGAGGACCAAGTAGGCCTACGATGGGCTCGAGAGGGGACACGCTGTTCCATTACTTCGTCGCAGGTGTCGCGGGGTCGGTGCTCGTCCTCATCTGGATGCTCGTCGCGAGCCTGTTCATCGACGCTGGCGAGTCCATAGACAGGTACGGCACCTCCTTCCTGACGAGCACCACATGGGACCCGAGCAAGGAGCTGTACACCTCCCTGCCTTTCATCTTCGGCACGCTGATGACGTCCGGGATAGCCCTCCTGATCGGGGTGCCTCTCAGCGTCGGCATCGCGATATGCCTCTCGGAGCTCGCCCCAGGGTGGCTACGGGAACCGCTGTCTTTCATGATCGAGCTGCTGGCGGCCGTCCCCAGCGTCATCTACGGCCTGTGGGCGATGTACACACTGAGGCCTGTGCTCGTGGAGCACATCGAACCGTTCCTGATATCCTCCCTCGGCTGGACGCCGTTCTTCGAAGGGTCGGCATTCGGCATAGACAAACTGGCGGCGGGCGTCATCCTGGCCGTCATGATAATCCCGACGGTGGCATCCGTCTCAAAGGAGACGATGATGGCCGTGCCCGAGTCCCAGAGGGAGGCGGCGCTGAGCCTGGGGGCAACCAGGTACGAGACTACGAGGATGGCCGTCCTGACCTATGCGAGGTCGGGCATCTTCGGCGCGGCGATCCTCGGGCTGGGCAGGGCCATAGGAGAGACGATGGCGGTGACCATGACCATCGGCAACTCGAACACGATATCCTGGTCCCTCCTCGACCCCGGGCAGACCATGGCGAGCGTGATAGCCAACAACTGGGGCGAGGCGGACGACCTCTTCCTCTCGGCACTCATCGAGATTGGGGCGGTCCTCTTCGTCGTCGCCCTCCTGGTGAATGTGGCGGCCAGACTCATGGTCGGACGGTTCATGAAGGCCGTCCCGATGACAGGAGGAGGACTGTGAGCAACTACAAGGCACGCAAGCTGAAGAACACGGCCGCGACATTCCTGGCGCTCGCATGCGTCGTAGTCGCCCTCATCCCTCTCGCATCCATCCTCTTCGAGGTCGTCGTCCGCGGCTTGCCGGCGGTGGACTGGACCTTCCTGACGGAGAGGACCAAGAGCTCCGGCCAGCCCGACTCCGGGATAGGGAACGCCATACTCGGCTCGCTCCTCCTGGTCGGATGGGGCAGCCTGGTGGGCCTTCCCCTCGGCATCCTGACCGGCGTCTACATCTCCGAGTACGGTAACAACTGGTTCGGGAACACGGTGAGGTTCTTCAACGACATACTCGCCAACTTCCCTTCGATAGTCATCGGACTCTTCGCATACGCCCTCATAGTGACGGTGGTCGGGTTCTCCCTCCTGTCGGGGGCCTTCGCCCTGGCGATAATAATGATACCCATTGTCGCGAGCACTACCGAGGAGGCGCTCAAGATGGTGCCCAACTCCCTCAGGGAGGCGTCCCTGGCCCTCGGGGTCCCCAGGTGGAGGACCGTGCTCAAGGTCATGATATCCAACGGGCGCTCTGGGCTCATCACGGGCGCCCTCCTGGCAGTCGCGCGGATCGCTGGAGAGACCGCGCCGCTCATCCTCACGGCGTTCGGCAACTCGTTCTGGGAGACTGGGCTGACGGAACCGGTCAACGCCCTCCCACTGGTCATCTTCAGGAACGCGATGTCGCCCTACGCCGACCTCCAGGAGCAGGCGTGGGGGGCCGCGTTTGTGCTCATAATGATGGTCCTCTCGCTCAATGTCATAGTGAGGCTGCTCACTAGGAAGAGGTTCAAGAACACCAAGAAGAAGGCGGTGAGATTCGCATGGAAGCTAAGATCGAGACCGAGCACCTGAACGCCTACTTCGGGGACAACCACGCGGTCAAGGACGTGAGTCTCTCAGTCCCGAAGAACAAGATCACTGCTATCATCGGCCCGTCTGGATGCGGCAAATCGACCCTGATTCGGTGCATGAACAGGATGCACGAGGTCGTCAGGGGGGCGAGGGTCGAGGGGAAGGTCCTCCTCGACGGCGAGGACATCTACGGCCCTGGGACCGACGCGGTCCTCGTGCGTCGCAAGGTCGGCATGGTCTTCCAGAAGCCGAACCCCTTCCCGACGATGTCCATCTACGACAACGTCGTCGCAGGGCTGAGGCTGAACGGCGTCAAGGACTGGAAGGTCCTCGACGAGACCGCCGAGAAGAGCCTACGGCTCGCCGCCCTCTGGGACGAGGTCAAGCAGTCCCTCAGCGCATCCGGGGTGAGCATCTCGGGCGGTCAGCAGCAGAGGCTCTGCATCGCCAGGGCGCTCGCCGTCGAGCCAGAGGTCCTCCTCCTGGACGAACCGTGCAGCGCGCTCGACCCCATCGCCACGGCGAAGATAGAGGACCTGCTCTTCGACCTCAAGGACAAGTACACAATCGCGATCGTCACCCACAACATGCAGCAGGCCGCCAGGATCGCGGACTACACCGCGTTCATGTACATGGGCCAGCTGATTGAGTTCGACGACACCAAGAAGATATTCGAGAACCCGGACAACGAGCTCACGGAGAAGTACATCACAGGGAGGTTCGGATAGACATGAGCCCGAGGAAGGCCTACGAGACCGAGCTGGTCGAGCTTGACCGACAGGTCACCGAGATGGCGAGGAAGACCCAACAGGCAATCGAGCTGGCCGTGCGGTCGTTCCAGAGATTGGACCAGGACATGGCGGACGAGGTCAGGAGGATCGACGAGGAGCTCTACAAGCTCAACATCGAGATAGAGAAGAGGTGCCTCGAGGTGATCGCGCTCCAGTCCCCGGTGGCGAAGGACCTCAGGACCATCGGGACCTACATCAAGGTCATCACCGACTTCGACAGGATAGGCAGATACGCGAAGGACATCGCCGAGGTCACTTTCCATGCCAAGGACATGGCCCACTTCAAGCCGCTGGTGAGCATACCCCACATGGCTCAGATGGCCGAGAAGATGGTCGACCTGTCCGTGCAGGCGTTCTTGGACAGGGATACGCGCCTGACGAAGGAGGTCTTCGAGACGGAGGACATGGTCGATTCGCTCTACGACGAGATCTTCAGGGAGATCATCACCTACATGATGGAGGACTCGAAGAAGATCGGCTTCGGCATCAACTACCTGCTCGTCGCCCGGTACCTGGAACGCATCGCGGACCACGCGTGCAACATCTCCGAGCGGGTCATCTACATGGTGACCGGGGAGAGGGTCGTCAAGGAGTAGAGGTCACTCGCCTTCCGCGCCGCCCATGTTCGCGGCCATCCGGGCAAGGACCTGGCGCAGGTTCTCGTCCCTGTCGTAGGATGAGAGGGCGCGCTTCTGCGCTGCCGTGTCGCCTTCGAGCGACTCGACGCACCTGGTGATCTCCGGGAGCGCCTTCGTCACCTCGTCCACGACGGTGACGGTCGCGGCCTTCGAGGTGCGCGACATCGGATTGAGGTCGATGGCTATGGTCTTCTTGCCCATCGCAGCGAGGGCGCCCGCCCTGTCCCCGTCCTCGAGGGGGACGAGGACCACATCGGCCGAGCCTATGCCTTCCTTCGAGCAGAGCCCCCTCATGCTGTCGAGCCCCGGGATCCTCCCGTCGGGCAGGAACCCGAGGACATCCTTCGCCCCCGCGTCCTGTAGAACCTTGATGATCTTCGAGACCCTGATGTCCGACCGGTGGAACAGCCCGACCTCGATCTTCGCGCCGCAGGCCCCGGCGAGCTCGACGACCGCCTCGGGACAGAGCGCGGCGACGTTCCCGTTGACCGATATCACGGGATGTTCCGCCTTGAGGAGCAGGGCTCCCGCGGCCCTGCACGCCGCCCTCGCCTCCTTAGTCGTCCTCTCGCCTAGGAGGTAGTAGAACATCTCGCCCCGGCCGTGGGCTATGAGCCCCTGCGGGACGACCAAACCCTCACGGAATCCCTCCACCAAGCGCTCCCTGAGCACGAGGGAGGCATAGCGAGGATGTGACTTGGGAATCTCAGTCATGGCATATCGTCTCACGGTCGTGCCCTTATATAGGGCGGGCACGCGCAGGAGTGGATGGGCAGTCAATCCTTATATAGATTGAGAAAAGACTTTTATATAACGATGCATATAGGGCGCCGGCCACAACATATAAAAACAATTCGGTGAGCACGGTGCAGCTTCTCGGCGTGATACAGGATATATCCCACGACGGGAAACTCATCGTGAAGGCGAGATTCGCCCCGAATCCCAAAGCAATTGTGAGGGACAACCTCAGGGGGGAGGTTGGCACGATCACAAAGGTTTTCGGCCCCACCCGCTCACCCTACGTGGCAATAACGCCGCGGAAAGAACTGAAGACCCTTGCTGTGCTCGGCAAGGAGGTCTACGTTCAACAGGAGAGGGACTATGCCAAAGGTAAGAGAGGAAACTGAGCAGATAGAACGCTGCCCAGAATGCAACAGCTCTCACCTAGTGAGAGACTACGAGCGCGGGGAACTCGTGTGCGAGGACTGCGGTATCGTCCTGGACGACCAGTTGATAGACCAGGGTCCTGAGTGGAGGGCCTTCGACGTGGAACAGGGGGAGAAGAGGGCGAGGACTGGCGCCCCCATGACCTACACCATCCACGACAAGGGGTTGTCCACCGAGATATCGTGGAAGAACAAGGACTCGTACGGGAAGAGCATCCCGACGAGGAACAGGGCCCAGCTCTACAGGCTGAGGAAGTGGCAGAGGAGGATCAGGGTCTCCAACGCCACGGAGCGCAACCTGGCCTTCGCTTTGAGCGAGCTCGACAGGATGGCCTCTTCGATGGGGCTGCCGAGGAACGTGAGGGAGACCGCTGCCATGACCTACAGGAAGGCGGTCAACAAGAACCTCATACGCGGCAGGAGCATCGAGGGCGTCGTCGCCGCATCTCTGTACGCGGCCTGCAGGCAGTGCAACGTCCCGAGGACGTTGGACGAGGTCGCGAACTCCAGCAGGGTCGGACGCAAGGAGATCGGGAGGACCTACAGGTTCATGACCCGCGAGCTCAAGCTCAAGCTGATGCCGACCAAGCCACAGGACTATGTGTCCAGGTTCTGCTCGGAACTGAAGCTCTCGGGCGAGGTGCAGTCCAAGGCGACCGAGATACTGAAGGACGCCGCCAAGAAGGAGCTCACATCCGGCAGGGGCCCGACGGGCGTCGCCGCGGCCGCGATATACATCTCGAGCATCCTGTGCAACGAGCGCAGGACCCAGAGGCTACAAGGAACTCACAGAGAAGCTTGGCATAGAGGTCCAGCTCTGAGGCCTTCAAACCATTGATAGAAATCCTTCCCAGCGGCCGGACCCGTTCTCCGGGTACCGAGCCGCTGGGGCTTCGGGTTTTTCCTGGATTACTTCTTGCGGCGCATCATGTAGACCGCGATGCCGGCCAGGACCACGACGACCAGGACGCCGCCGATAATGTACGGCATCAAGTTCGTCTCGGATTTGATGTCCACGGTGAAGGTCACCTCGACCTCCTCCATGTTCCCGGCGGCGTCGTACGCCCGGACGGTCACCGTGTGCTCTCCTGACTCGAGGTCCTCGAAGAGGCGCTCGGTGTCGTCGCCCACATCGACGAACGACCCGTCGTCGATGCTGACCTCGCACCTGTCGATACCGCTCACAGCGTCAGAGACTTCCCAGCTGACTGTCACCTCAGCAGTCTCGAACGAGTCGCCATCGTCGGGGGAGGCTATGCTCAGCTCCGGGGCGGTCGTGTCCACCGTGACCGAGACGTACACCTGAGCGGCGTTGCCCGCCATGTCGGTCACACGGACATAGAGGTCGATGGAACCGTCATCCAGCCCGGTGAACTCGAACGTCCCACCGGTTGCCGTGGTCCACGAAGTCGCGTCGATGCTGACCTCCACCGTCGCGATCCCGCTGCCCGAGTCGGAAGCGGTCCATTCCATCGTTACCATGTCCTCGGCGAACAGTGAGCCCGATTCAGGCGAAGTCACTGTCACAGTCGGCGTCGTTGTGTCGACCACGACCTCTATCGAGGCTGATGCCGCGTTGCCCGCTCCATCAGTCACGGTCACTTCAACGGTGTGCGCCCCGTCCTCGAGGGCGGTGAGCTCGAAGCTGCCTCCAGTCACCGTCGTGAGAGCGCCTCCGTCGACGCTGTACTGGACCGTCTCGACCCCGCTGCCGAGGTCGGTGGCCACATAGGTCACGTCCACCGAGTCGGAGCTCGTCAGCTCTCCATCATCAGGCGATGTTATCGAGACCGTCGGGTCGGTCACATCCACCCTGAACGTGACCTCCTCCGTCGCCTCGTTCCCTGCAACGTCTGTCGCCCTTATGGCGACCGTGTGGAGGCCTTCCGCAAGGCCGGCGAGGGCCTCGGTCCCATCGGTCACGACCGTCCAAACGCCATCGTCGACCTGCATCTCGACGGCGTCCAGTCCAGAGGTGACATCCGTCGCGGTCCACTCCACGGCCACCGATGTGCTCGAAATCTCGTCCCCGCTCACCGGGGCGCTGATCTCGATGACAGGGGCGGTCGTGTCGACCACGAAGTCTATCGTATCGGAGGAAGTCTGACCGGCATCGTCCTCCACTGACACCTCGAAGGTGTGGGAGCCGTCCGCGATCGAGGACAGGGTCACGGAGCTGCCCGTCACCACGACCCATGAACCACCGTCGACGCGGTACTGGATGGTCTCGGAGTCCGCCGACGCTTCCCAGACGAACACTATCGACGCCGACGAGGACACATAGCCATCGACCGGTGAGACGATGGAGACACTCGGTCCTACGGTGTCCACAGTGAATGTCACCGACGCGCTCCCCTCGTTCCCGAGGAGATCCGTCGCCATCACTACCACTGTGTGCTCGCCGTCAGCTAGGCCGGTCAAGGCCGTGGTCCCACCAGTCACAGTCGTCCACGCGCCGCCGTCGACCTGCATCTCGACCGTATCGACACCGACGCCAGTTCCATCGTCGGCGGTCCATGCGACATCGACCGTGGACGATGGTAGTGTGGCACCTTCATCCGGCTCCGTTATGACCACGGTCGGACCGGTGGCATCGACCACGATCCCGACTGAGTCCATGGCCCAGTTGCCTGCGGAGTCGGTAGCCATCACTTCTATCGTGTGCGAGCCGTCGGAGAGGCCATAGACTGTCGTCGGAGAGGTCCCCGCGTCCAGCCAAATGCCTCCGTCGACCCTCACCTCGACTGTGCTTATACCGCAGCCGAGGTCCGTTGCGGTCCAGGTGACATCGATGTCCTCCGTCCCGACTTCAGCGCCATCATCTGGCGATGTTATCGACACAGACGGGTCCGTCATGTCGACCGTGAACGTGACCGAGTCGGTGTAATCGTTCCCGGCATCGTCACTGGCCATCACATCCACGGTGTGCTCTCCCTCGTCGAGACCTGAGAGGGTCACCGAATCCTCGGTGACCGCCTGCCAAGATCCTCCGTCGACGCGGTACTCAACAGTCACCTCTGGCCCGGTCTCGGAGACCGTCCAAGAGATCACCAACGTGTCAGTGTCTATGCATGCCCCGTCCTCCGGCGAGGTTATCGTCACCATCGGGGCCGTAGCGTCTACAGTGAAGGACACAGTGTCCTGGTCGCTGTTTCCGGCCATATCGAACGCACGGACGTCTACCGTGTGGTCGCCGTCGTCTAGGGTGAGAGTCTCTGGCGAGGACGCCACTTCGTACCATGCCCCTCCGTCGACGCTGACCTCCTGGTAGTCGATCTCGGAACCGATATCTGAAGCCTGCCAGACTATGTCAACATCGGATGTGAGCACCGTGGCCCCATCGGCTGGGGCGGTGATGTGCACTGTTGGTTCGTAGGTGTCGACGACGAACCCAACCGATTCCGTCGCAACATTGGTCGCCTCGTCCACCGCTCTTACCTGTACCGTGTGAGCACCCTCGTCCAGCGACGCGTATGACACACTGTCTCCCGTCGCATCCACCCAACCCTCGTCATCGAGCTTGGTGGAGACCGATGACACCGAGGAAGTGACATCCTCGACAGTCCACGTCACAGTGACGTCCGTCGAGGCGATGTAGGAACCGTCCTCGGGTGCGGTCATGGTTATGACAGGAGCGGTGCTGTCCACGGTGAACGACACATCGGACTCCGAGGACCAGTCCACCATGTCGACCGCATACACGGTCACAGTGTGGAGTCCGTCCTCGAGGTCCAGGGTGACGGAAACTGCGAGTTCCGCCGCACCCTCCGTCACGGTCAGAGCGACCGCTCCCCCTCCGTCCACCGAATAGCTGACACTCTTGAGACCCGTCTGGTTGTCCCATACGGTCCCGGTCAGGCCGACCGCGCTGTCCCCCACCAGCGCACCCTCCTCGGGTGCCGTTACCTGGATGTCCGGTGAGGTGGTGTCCAGTATGGTCTCAGTATCCGGGGCAGCAGGTGCCAGTTCCCTCTGGCCGAGCTCGTTGACCGCTATGCTGTAGAACGAGTAGAGACCGTCACCGTCGGCTGCGACGAAGTCCCAGATGTACGGGTGCGCGAAGTCGGCTGAGTAGTTCTCGTACGCCCCGCCCTCGTAGCTGTACCAGAGCTCGACCCACAGGATGACCCACTCATCGTCCGCGCTCGCGGTCACCATTATCTCGGAGTCGGTCGTCGTCTCGTCGAGCGCACTCACCGAGGACACTGGTAGCCCTGCATCCATCAGGATCCAGGTGTCGTTCGCAGAAGGGACCGCCTCCCTGTTCCCCGCGTAGTCCGTGGCAAGTGTGAAGAACGCGTAGTATCCGTCACCGCGCGCATCCGATGCGTTGAAGGTGAACGAGTACGGCGCCTCCGTGTCCATGCCCCACCAGGAGAACTGCCCGCCATCGAAGTTGTAGTACAGATCCACCCTCGATATGCCGTTCGCGTTCGGGTCGTTCGCGTCCGCCAGCACGTCGAACTCGACGTCAGTCACGACCGTGCCAGGCGCAGGGTCGGATATGGACGACACCGGCGCGACGGTGTCGGGTATGAGACTGAAGTCCTCCACCTCTGCGCTGTTCGCGGTGACGGTTATGCCCGTGTGGGTCTGCCATATGTAGGATGTGGCGGTGACGCGGACGGCGTACACGCCGATGCCGACATTCGAGAAGGCATACGCCCCGATGCTGCTCGTCGTCGCTGACGACACGAGTTCCAGGCTGCCGTCCTCGAGCAGTTGCACAGTCGCCCCGCTTATCGGCATTCCGGTCAGCGCGTTGCGCACCGTACCCATGACGCTCGGCAGGCGGTCGAAGCCTTCGACCATGGTCGTAGTGACGTTCTGGACCAAGGTCTCCACGAATGTCCTCGAATCATAACCGAGCTTGGATGCGTTTATCCAGGCCACGCCCTGGGCGTTGACCTGCAGGGTGACCATGCCCGTCGAGTTCGTCGTGCCGTAGGCGACGCGTGTGCCTCCTATCTCCACCTCCACGAGCACTCCAGAGAGTGGCTCGTCCGCAGGAGTGCTGCCGTTGTCGGTGGCCGTGAACTCGAGGACTGGCCAGTGCTCGAGCCTGAGGTCCTTGGTAAGGTTGTCACCTGCGGCAATCGTGAAGGTCGTCGTGTTCGTGAAGTAGTACGGCGTCGACGCCCTGACGGTGATCTCCCCCTCGACCGTCAGCCGGACGAAGTACTCCCCGTCCTTGTCGGTCGTGGTGGCCGCCAGCACGGACCCAGTGCCAGAAAGCACCTCGATCGCGACGTCCTCCAGAGTGTCGCTGACCGTTAGGCCGTCATATACGGTGCCGTGTACCACAGGCAGCGCGCACAGCGAGAAGCTCACGTTGGTCCTGGATTCCGCTATGAGGGCCCAGGACTCGCTCTCAGATATGTACCCGGTATGGGACGCGTTTATCCAGTAGGTCCCTGGAGGTACCGAGATGTCTGTCGCTATGCCGTAGCTACCGTTCGTCGTCGTCCTAGCTGTGGTCGACACGCCCGCACCCTGTATCGTCACCAGGGCGTCGTAGATGCCTATCCCAGTGCTCTCGTCGAGCACGTAGCCGAAGACTGTCGGGTTCGCAGGGACTATGACCTCGGTTCCGAGGAACAGATGAGCTGACCCGCTGTATGTAGTGCCGTTCAGTGGGGCACCGACTATGAAGTCCGCAGCGGCGTCGCCATCGAAGTCGGCCACTTGGTGCTCTCCGGATGCTACGGAGAAGCCGAACTGGGCACCGATGGAGAGACCCGTTGCGACCTCGTCTGCGTCCGTGTCGGCGGTCGAGTTACCGAAGAAGACGTATACCTTCCCCGCGTCAGCGTACGCATCGTCGTTGTATGGAGCACCGACGACGAGGTCTGTCATCAGGTCAGTTCTCGGGTCCCCGGCGCAGATCGAGTAACCGAACCTGTCGTTACTCATCTCACCGACGAATGTCTTGTCGGCCGTGTTATCGAACTTGCCGGAAATCGAAGAGCCGTGGTAGATGTAGACCTTCCCCGCGGATTCGCCGGGAGCGCCGACCGCTAGGTCGCCGTAGGAGTCGTCATCGAAGTCGAGCATAGCGAGCGAGTTGCCGAAGTTGCCATTGATTGTGCTGCCGGCCAGCGTGACGTACTTCGGAGTGGACTTGGCTGGGTTCAGAATGACCTGGACTGCGCCCTTGGCCGAGCTGCTCATCGGCGCACCCACGGCCAGGTCCGGTGAGACCGTGCCGTCGACGTTGATTCCGCCAGCTATTGATGAACCGTACCTGTCACCAGTGGTCGCCCCGCTGAACGACTTGTCCGCGGTCGCGTCCATAGGTGATCCGCCATAGTAGACCGCAACGCGGCCCGCTCCTGAGAGCGGGGCACCGACGGCGATGTCGTCGTAGCCGTCGGAGTTCAGGTCGCCGACAGCAGCCACAGCGAAGCCGAATGACTCGCCGGCGGTCGAACCACCAATCCGGAGGTTCGCGTTCCAGGCGCGGTCCTTGATGGATGCGATGGATGCACCGTTGAACACATAAGCCGTGCCGGCATCCGATGCCGCCGTGTCGTTGAACGGCGCGCCGATGACGAGGTCTCCGCGGCCGTCGGAGTTGAGGTCGCCGGCATATGCGACCGACCAGCCGAACTGCTCTCCGCGAGAACCCAGTATGGTGACCTCAGGAGTGTCGTCTAGAACTCCCCCGTCATATATCATGACGGCACCCGATAGTCCCCCGTTAGTCCCGTCGCTCGGAGCCCCGACAATGAGCTCCGCGACCCCGTCACCGTCTATGTCGCCTATGGCGACAGATCGGCCAGCCAGACCATAATCGGTCGGGCCGTTGACGCTGAGGACCGGATCGACCGTTTCAGGGGTGGCCCCTCTGGCGGTCAGTGATGGCATGAGCAGCACTGCCGTCATGGCCACAACTATGCACGTAGCAATCAAAACTCTAGCGATACCCCTCGTACTGAAGCGATTACCTGTCATCGCCATTTCCCCACCTCGGCAGCTGGTTAACACTATAAAAACCTCTTGTCGGAGTCCTTAGTCCTCACCGAGGGCTGTGATAGAGTCTGGTCCGCTCGGGAACGCCGCGTCGCATGGACACGTTTTTAACTCTGCCCGCAATAACGTTGAACCAGAGGGAGAATCCTTGATCAAGGTCGGGATCAACGGCTTCGGAAGGATAGGAAGGAACTTCTACCGCGCAGCGCTCGAGAAGGGCGCCATCGGCAGGGACCTCGAGGTCGTAGCTGTCAACGACATAGCCCCCGTCGACCAGCTGGCCCACCTCCTGAAGTACGACTCGTCCTACGGAAGGCTCGACGTCCCGTGCAGGGCGGAGGGGGCTGTCGTGCATGCCGGTCCCCACTCGTTCGAGGTCACCCAGGTGAAGGACCCTGCCGAGATCCCGTGGAGGAGGCTCGGAGCGGACGTGGTCATAGAGTCGACCGGGCTCTTCACCGAGAAGGACAAGGCCGCGAAGCACCTCGTCGCGGGCGCGCGGAAGGTCGTCATATCCGCCCCCGGCAAGGACGTCGACGCCACAGTCGTGCTCGGGGTCAACTTCGATGTCTACGACAAGGCCAAACACAACGTCATATCCATGGGCTCGTGCACCACTGGCAGCCTCGCGCCGCCTGCCAAGGTCCTCAACGACACCTTCGGAATCGAGAAGGGCATGATGACCACGGTGCACGCCTACACGGGCGACCAGAGGCTCGTCGACACGCCCCACAAGGACCTCAGACGGGCGAGGGGCGCGGCGATGTCCATCATACCCAGCTCCACCGGCGCCGCGAAGGCCATAGGCGAGGTCATACCGGCACTGAAGGGCAGGATGAACGGATTCGCGCTCCGCGTCCCGACCCCCGTGGGCTCGATCACGGACCTCAGCTTCATCTCCAACAAGGATATGACCGTGGAGTCGGTCAACGCCGCACTGAAGGCAGCGGCCGAAGGACCGATGAAGGGGATCATGCAATTCTGCACGGACCCGATCGTCTCGGCGGATGTTGTGGGCGACCCTCACTCCGCGATAATCGACTCCCTATCCACGATGGTCATAGGCGGCAAGGGCAACTTCGGCAAGGTCCTGTCCTGGTACGACAACGAGTGGGGCTACTCGAACAGGCTCGTGGAACTCTGCCCGAGGCTGCTCTGAGCGTCAAGGCCTGTACCTGCTGAGGCTGACGTACTCGACATCCTTGTCGGTCACGCGCCCGAGCAGTATCTCCTTCTTCACGCCGTGCGCCAGCCTCACGGCCCTGCTGACCTCGGGCCACATGGCGGTGTAGTCCTCCGGGACCGCGTGGACCAGGTATCTGGCGTGCTGCTTCGCCGGGTCTCCCTCATACGCCCTGAAATGGGAGCCGTACTTGAAACCGGTCTTGACCAGCAGCCCCTTGGCCTTCATGTCCTTGAACGCGCTCAGCCTCAGGTCGAAGTCCGGCTGTGTCTCGCGCGCCCTCCTCTTCAGGGTCGCGAGGTTGACCGCCTTGCCGGCCTTCGCGTCCTTCAGCTTGAGCGCACCGATCTCGACCAGGAAGGCCGCCTCGATGAGGGAGAGCTGCAGGAGCGGGCCGATGTGCTTCCCGAAGAACTGCCCTGAATGCAGGGCCTTGACACCCTCCTCGTCGCTCACCATCACCCTGTCGGCCATCAGGGATGCCTCGATGGGGGACGAGATGTCGAGCGCGCCCAGCTTGCCTCTAGGGGTGGCGCGCTTGACCTCGTAGTACGTGACGTCGCTCTCCTCGTCCACGACCGCCAGGAGGAGCTTCTTGTGCACGTCCGATGTGCGGTCCAGATGCTCGAGGAGCGAGCCGAGCTCGAAGGTGGAGCGCTCGGATATGGCCGCGACCCACCACTTGCTCGGGGTCTTGTTGGGTGACCCGCCCCTTGGGAACACCCTGAAGTCGAGTGGGGGGGAACCGAGCTTGACCACATATCCCCTCTGCCGCAGCTCGCGGTAGACTAGATACTGGACCTCGAAGCCCTCCGACCCCCTGTGCGCGAGCTTGAGCAGCTCGCCCGAGGTCATGGTCCCGTCGGCCGAGACGACCTCGAGCCTCTTCGATTCGACGAGGTAGGTCGCCTCCATCAGGTCGAGCTTGAGGGCGCCGCCTGTCTGAGGGACCCCGTAGAACCCCTTGTTGTGGATCGTGCTCGCCTCCGCCTGGTCTGCGACCACGACGTGGGAGCCCACGAGCCTGCCTGCCATCGACCGTCAGTATCGGAGTGGGTAGTTAATACATGCGCGAAGGGGCCAGGCCGACTCGGACGCAGGAGCCAGATGCCCGAAACGCGGCCGCGCGCCTGACGGCCTACTGCGTTATGTTTATATAGAAGTGTAAACCTATTCTGACTCCCTAGCTAGACAACCCTGAAGGAGGAATGCTAGATGATAAGGCGAAAGGAGAAGCGCGAAGGAATCGTCCCGCGGGCTTACGTCGCGGACGAGTGGGCGAGCCCTCTGGCCATGCTGAACGACATGGACAGGATCTTCGAGGACTTCAGGAACGAGTGGGAGAGCGCGTTCATGGTCCCGAGGTCCTTCACGTCGGAGGCCACAAGGCAGCCGCTGATAGACCTGACGGACGCCGGGAAGGAGTACGTCGTCAAGGCGGAGATGCCAGGGATAAGCAAGGACGGCCTGGACATCAGCGTGACCGAGGACGGGATAGAGATCTCCGGGGAGACGACGAGCGAGGAGAGGCACGAGGACGCGGAGAAGGGCTACATCCGGAGGGAGCGGCACTACTCCAGGTTCCACAGGGTGCTCCCGCTGCCAGACAAGGTCGTGGCCGACAAGGCCGAGGCTGAGCTCAAGGACGGGGTCCTGACGGTCAAGCTGCCGAAGGCGGCGCCGCCGGAGAAGAAGACCCGCAAGGTCCAGGTGAAGTGAGGACGCCGCGGGCGA
>JALOTO010000172.1 GCA_025457845.1 Thermoplasmata archaeon
GTCTTCCTGAGCTTCTCCGCTAGGAACTTCTCAATGACCTGCTCTGTGTTCTCCTTGAGCTTGGGGAGGATCATCACGCTGGGATGGGGGGATGTGGATTTAGCGGTTATGGTCTGCCACGGGGATTTCGCCCGAATTCTAATCTACGGGGAACGCGTTCGAGTGGCCGATGTCCATGCTGACCGTGACCCTGGCTCAGGTGACTTGCCAGCTCCACGACAAGGAGGCCAACATCAAGCGCATGAAGGATGTCGTGAAGGGTTCCCCCGGTGACGTGGTGGTCTTCCCGGAGCTCAATGTCACGGGCTACATGCCGAGGGACGAGATATTCAGGTATGCCGAGACGATGTCCGGACCCAGCGTCAAGGCGGTCATGCGGCTGGCAAAGGAGACGAGGAAGGACATCATCTTCGGGCTCCCGGTGAAGGAAGAGAAGGTCCAAGGCGCGGTCTTCAACTCATGCATCCTCGCATCGGGGGACGGCCATCTGACCAGGTACGACAAGATGTACCTCCCGACGTTCGGGCCGTTCGAGGAGCGCGTCTTCTTCGCCCATGGGAAGAAGGCCGTCGTAGCGCAGGGGCTCCATGCGCGCTACGGCCTGATGGTCTGCTACGACCTCTTCTTCCCCGAGCTATCCAAGCTCGAGGCCCTCATGGGGGCCCAGGTCCTGGTGGACCTCTCGGCCTCCCCGACCACCTCAAGACCGAGCTTCGACAAGGTCATGCCCGCGCGAGCGCTGGAGAACGGTTCCTACTTGGCGTTCTGCAATCTCGTGGGAGTCCACGGGTCGTTGGTCTTCAGCGGCGGGAGCACGCTTTACAGTCCGAAGGGCGAGATCGTCGCGAAGGCCAAGGACCTGGACGAGGATGTCGTCCACCACGAGGTCGACCTGGCCGAGATCGAAGTAGCCCGGAGGTTCAGGCCTCTGCTCAAGGACACCAGGCCGGACGTGCTGGAAGCCATGCGCGATGCGGCGGAGTCCGGGACCTGAGCGATGGGCCAGTGAGCCCCCTGGCGGCACGGGTGAGCCTCGGACACGTTTAAATACGGACAGCCTTTTTGTGGTAGCCAAGCTGAGGTGGCCCAGCCCGGTAAGGCGCGAGCCTGGAAACCCAGGTTGCCATTGCTAGCAAGCTCGTGGCGCTCTGCGCCTCGGGAGTTCAAATCTCCCCCTCAGCGCTCGTTCTCACACCCCGTTCTGGCAGGGCTACGAATAAATACTCGCGCCCGCCCTGTCCCATGGGGCATCACCCAGGTGGGACCGTAGGGATCCTGGTACTTCACTTGGACCGCGATCAGAGTTACCTAGAGGTAGCGAGGACGCTGCTTGCCAGCGACGGTCTCTCGGTCGAGTCGGTCAGGACCTCGAGCGATGCCATGGAACAGCTACGCGCAAGACGGTTCGACGCCGTCATGGCGGACTACTCCCCTCCTGAGGTGGATTCCATCGGCCTCCTGAAGACCCTCAGGGTCCAGGGCGTCAATGTGCCCTTCCTCCTCGTTACCGACCCGGGCAGGGAGGACGTCGCCTCCATGGCCCTACGGGAGGGGGCCGACTTCTACGTCTACAAGGGCAGGGACCCGAAGGCGCACTTCACCGAGATCGCCCGAGTGGTCAGGCTCCTAGTGGAGAAGACCGATGCGGAGAGGCAGCTGAGGGAGCAGGACCTGCTCTACAGGACCCTCTTCGAGAACACCGGGACAGTCCTCGCCGTGTACGGTCCAGGCGGCGTCATCCTGCATGTCAACTCGGAGTTCGAGAGGGTGACGGGTTTCTCCAGGAGCGAGGTCGAGGGAGTGATGAACGGCTTCGACCTGATTGCCCCTGAGGACAGGGACCGTATTCGCGCGCTGCACATGTCGAAGAAGGACGAATCGTCCCCCGGCCCGAACGTGTACGAGATGCTGATGGTGGACAAGTGGGGGAGCAGACGCAGGGTCTCCGCCTACCTGAGGAAGGTCCCGAACGCGGACCTCATGGTCATATCGCTGGTGGACGTTTCGAGGCTTCTCACATCGGGCACCCCGGGTCGCGATATCGATCCGCATTTCAGGGTACTCGCCGAGGACTGTGGCGACCTGCTGTACCGTGTGAGGCTGAAACCCAACTTCATGTTCGAGTACGTCAGCCCCACAAGCACATCCCTCGTCGGCTACACCCCTGAGGATCACTACAACGACCCTTCCCTCGGATTCAGACTGGTGCACCCGGACGACAGGGAGCTGCTCGAGGCCATACGCTCCGACCCTTCCAGGTTCGGCACCCCGTTCGTGATCCGGTGGAACAGGAAGGACGGCACACTCATGTGGGCCGAACAGCTGATACACGCCATCAGGGACGAGAAGGGCGAAGTCGTCGCCATCGAGGCGATCGCCCGCGATGTCACCAAGCGTGTGCTCACCGAGCAGGCACTCCTGCAGGCGAACAGGCGCCTGGTCCTCCTCGGGAGCATAACCAGGCACGACCTGATGAACCAGCTGGCCGTCATGTCCGCAGGCTTGGACATGGCATCGGACACATCGACGGAGGCGGTCGTGAGGGACCAGGTCTCCCTTGCGAAGGAATCCGTCGAGAAGATGCGGACCCTTCTCGAACTGACGAGCGAATACAGGGACATGGGGATGTCGAAGGCGGACTGGATCGACGTCAAGCAGGCATGCACGGAGAGCTTCGACCGCCATCGCCTTGATGGCGTCAAGGCGGAGGTCCATCTGGACGGGCTCTCCATCCTGGCCGACCCCATGATCAAGCGGGCGTTCTCCAGCCTCATAGACAACGCGCTCAGGCACAACCCGGACGTGACCAGCATACGCATGTCGTTCAGGAGGGAGAACGGCTCAGTCGTGATGGTGGTCGAGGACGACGGCGTCGGGATCCCACACGAGGAGAAGGAGCGCGTCTTCCAGCGCGGATACGGGAAGAACACCGGCTATGGCCTCTACTTCGTCAGGGAGGTGCTCGGGATCACGGGGATGACGATCAAGGAGAATGGCACAGGGTGGGTCGTCAGGCGAACTCGTCGCCCGGGCGTTGCGTGATCCCAAGAGGATGCTGGAAGCGGAACTGTCGTGGGTATCGAGCTTGGCACTGTTCTTCTCGACGGTCTATCTCGTCATCAGGCTGGACATCATGTGGGCGGCATTCGGCGTGTCTGCCCTTTGCCTGCTGATTCTGCCGATCATCATGACGAGGGACCCGTTCAAGGCGCTCCCCTGGGAGATGGCGCTGATCCTAGTCATCCCCGTGTTCCTGCACATCTCCTCTGCCTGGGACCCTGCGGAGGGCGCCCCGATGTGGTGGGACGACCTGACCGCGGTCGCATTCTCCCTGGCGTTCGCGACCGTCGGCTTCCTTCTCACCGTCGAGCTCCAATTGTACACGGACGTCAGGATGAACAGGTCGTTCGCCTTGTTCTTCGTCTTCATGTTCACGGTCGCCGCGGCCGGCTTCTGGAAGGTGTTCGAGTATGTCGGGGGTCTTGTGACCGGAGACCCGACAATCGGGGACAACGCCGATGTCATGGTCTTCTTCGTGTGGACATTTGTGGGCGGTGCGCTGATGGGGGTCGTATACGACCTGTACCTGAAGGCGCTGTCTGATTCTCGCAAACGAGCCCTCGGTTTCACGCGTCCACGAGAGGTGACAGAATGAAGAAGAGGCTGAAGATCACCTCGCGAGCCATGCAGCTGGGCATGCTGGGCGTCGCCATCGCTGGACCACTCACCGGCAACACGACATGGCTGCTAGCTGCTCTGTTCTCCCTTTTCATCAGCGAGGTCCCGAGCATACTGCGGCGCGATCTCAGGATGGTGCTGCCATTCGGACTGAACTTCTGGCTCGTCCTCGCCCTGTTCCTGCACGTGGTCGGTGGATACTCGGGCTTCTACGACAATGTCGCAGGGTGGGACCATCTGACCCATGCGATGACATCGTCGCTCATGGCCGCCCTCGGGTTCATCGTCGTCGTCTCCATCGACAAGTACGTCGACAGCATCCGTCTGCCACCGGCATTCCTCGCCGTCTTCATCGTGATGTTCACCATGGCCATAGGCGTGTCCTGGGAGTTGATGGAGTATACCGTCGATGTGCTAACGGGCTCGCATCTGCAATACTCGCTTGACGACACCATGCTCGACCTCTTCTTCGATTCGTTCGCCGGTCTCGCCGTCGCTGCCGCGGGCTCCTATTACCTGAGGACGAAGTCGCCCGACCACTTCATCGAGGCGTTGAACATCGAAGGCGCCTCGGCGAGCCTCGCGGATATGAGGAAGAAACTCTGAGGTGGATGACGCGCGCAGATTACTTTGGCGCGGTCTTCCTTTCTGCTAGTTCGAGGTCATCCCTAGAGTTCAGGTTCCAGAAGCTCTGCAACTCAGGATCGACGGCCCTGAGCTGTTCCTCGCCGACCATGACCGCGTCGAGCCCGGAGAATGCCGCGACTATCTTGCGCTCACCCCTTGCCATCGTCTCCTCGAATGCGCGGAGGCATCTACCCTTCCTGTAGGCTGCGTGCAGGGGTTCGAGAAGCCCTCCGATCCTCGGCACTGCCATGTCTGCGTCGCCGACGCTGCCCGCGATGAGCCGGACGAGTTCACGTCGTAGGAACGGCGTGTCGCAAGGGCTCGTGACGACGATATCCCCCTTCGCAACGGCGAAAGAGGCAGTGAGCCCTTCCAGGGGGCCAATCCCGGATGCCCGGTCCTCGACGATCGATGGCCGACTTCCCAGCGCTGCCCTATACTCCGACGACATGCCGGGCGCGACCGACACAACGACCTCGTCGGCCACGGACCACATCGTATCGGCGACGATGCACACTAGCGGTGCCCCTCTCAGCATTAGGAGCCCCTTCTCCGCGCCCATGCGCGTGCCCGAGCCTCCTGAGAGGACGACCGCTGAAAGCATGACGCCTCGGAGCCACTTGTGCCGTAATGAATGTATCCGACGGGCGGTCCGCCCGCAGTCCGGAGAAAAGTATTATTAGCCGCCGCCCTGTTCGAGCGCCAGCTGGTATCGGAGATGTCGAAGGTCACGCTGGCGCACGGGGCC
>JALOTO010000040.1 GCA_025457845.1 Thermoplasmata archaeon
ACCGCGGCAGAGCGTCTCACGGGGTATGGGAGCCCTTGGAGCGTATTTTTACTTTGCCGGCGCGGCTCCCGGTTCGGGCAAGTAATATAGCGGGCGCGCGCGCTTATTCACCTCTGCTTCAGGGGGACTGCAACCGTGAGCGACGAGGTCGACAAGGCACTCAAGATCACCGCCTTGACGTCGGTCGTCATCGTGATCGTCATGCTGATGCTGGCGTTCTACGTGGTCCTCTCCCCTTCTCTCTCGCCCCTCGCCTCCATCGGGGACTGGGACGGGGACGGCGTGTCGAACTCGAAGGACGTGTATCCCCGGGACCCGACGGAGTCCAAGGACAGCGACGAGGACGGGGTAGGGGACAACTCGGATGCCTTCCCGCACGACGAGACGGAGACTACGGACTCCGACGGGGACGGAATCGGCGACAACGGTGATTTCTTCGACGGCGGCGACGGTGCGGTCCACATCTCCCTTGACATGTTCGAGTTCGTGGGCTACGACACCAACTACTTCAGGTGGAGATACTACCCCAATCCGTGGTTCCAGGTCAAGGTGGACCTGAAGGGCGACGGGACGTACGACACGACCTACAGCAGCGAGATCTTCAGCTATGTCCGCACGCTCGAGGACTTCTTCAACGTCACCGTGGACATAGACGACGACGTGACGTCGATCAGGTTCACGGTGATCGCATACGACGTGTGGTCGGTGAGCAGCACCAACGTGACCGACTACGAGGTCATGGACTACACCCCGGTGGACGGCCTAAAGTCCGTCGAGCACACCATGACCCTCCCCTCTGCGGACCTCTGGGAGACCTCCGGGGACGACGACACGGACACCCCCGACTGCGCCCTCGGCTACTCCGCGGAGACCGTCGCTTACGAGTGACGTCCTGGCGCGGTCCCGCAGGTGGCAGGTCGCGGCCCGAGCGAATCCTTTTATCCGGGGGTGCGATAATCCGTACCGGCCGGGCCAAGGGGTAGTGGTCTAGCTTGGAATGATACGTGCTTTGGGAGCATGTGGTCGTCGGTTCAAATCCGACCTACCCCACCATCGCCCCCCATGCCGTCGCGCGTCCTCCACTTACTCTAAATATGGGGACCCTATACCCTTTTTCAGGAAAGGCCTGGTCTTAGGGGGCCAGAGACATGAGAAAGTGGAAGGACATACCTCTCTGGAAGGACGTCAGCGCCAAGCAGTGGACTGACTGGAAGTGGCAGGTCAAGAACCGAATCACGGACGTGGACACCCTCGCCAAGGTGATCAACCTCACCGGGGCCGAGAAGGAGGAGATCCGCAGTTCCACGGAGTATCTCCGGATGGCCATCACGCCGTACTACGCCTCGCTGATGGACCCCGACGACCCCGAGTGCCCGGTCAGGAAGCAGGCCGTGCCGTCGTCGAAGGAACTCCACATCACCAAGGACGACATGGAGGACACGGTCGGCGAGACCACGGACGCGCCGCACGAGGGCCTGACCCACAGGTACCCCGACCGCGTCCTGTTCCTTCTCACGGACCAGTGCAGCATGTACTGCAGGCACTGCTGCCGCAGGAGGATCGTGGGCTCGATGGACCACCAGCGCAGCTGGGACGAGATCGAGGAGGGGCTGGATTACATCAGGAAGACCCCGCAGGTCAGGGATGTGCTGCTCTCCGGCGGCGACGCCCTCCTGGTCAACGACGACTTCCTCGAGAGGGTCATACGCGAACTCAGGAAGATCAAGCACGTGCAGATCGTAAGGATCGGGAGCAGGACTCCGGTCGTGCTCCCGTACAGGATAACCCCGCAGCTGGTCAGGATGCTGCGCAAGTACCATCCGGTCTGGCTCAACACGCACTTCAACCACCCGAAGGAGATAACCCCGGAGTCGAAGCGCGCGGTCGAGATGCTCGCCGACGCGGGCATCCCGGTCGGGAACCAGACCGTGCTCCTTCGCGGCGTGAACGACTGCCCGCAGATCATGAAGAAGCTCGTGCACGACCTGACCTACATCAGATGCAGGCCGTACTACATCTACCAGTGCGACATCGCGAAGGGGCTCGAGCACTTCAGGACATCGATCGCCAAGGGCATCGAGATCATAGAGCACCTCAGGGGGCACACCTCAGGGTTCGCCGTTCCGCAGTTCGTCATCGACGCGCCGACGGGCGGCGGGAAGATCCCCGTCGGGCCCACCTACCTGATCTCCCAGTCCGACACCCGCGTGGTGCTGAGGAACTACGAGGGCGGGATATTCCAGTTCCCGGAGGTCGAGGGAGACCGCGTGAGCAGGTGCCCCGGCAGCTGCAAGATCTGCGACGACAACCCGCACCTCGAGTCGCAGGGAGTCGCGGCCGTCGCCTCAGGCAAGAAGATGTGCCTCATCCCGGAGGGGACCCTCAGGGAGGAGCGCAGGAAGGCCTATCACAAGGCCTCCTCCAAGAAGGCGTGCAAGGGCCACGACGCCTGAGCGCGTGGGCGTGCGGGAAACCACCAAACTCCTTTCCTCTACTTCTTCTCGAGGGACGCCTTGAGTATCGTGTAGGTCCCGGAGTCCCTCGCCCATTCCTTGGAGGCCTCGTCGACCCTTATGCGCCGCGAGAAGCTGGGCCCGTCGAGCACGAACGTCTCGATCTCGCCGCCCTCTCCGGACGGGTTGATCCCGTGGCTGTCCCTCAGCGCCGCGAGCTCGGCGATGGCAGCGCTGTCTATGACCCTCCCGAGCCACCGCTCGCCTAGGCCGCCCGCATACACGCCCGATACGAGGAACACGAACCCGGCGTGGACCATGTCGTGCAGGAGCGTCAGCTGGTCCTTGCGCCACAGCGGCGAGAAGAGGGGCCGGCCGAGCCTGTGGCAGATCCCGTTCAGGCGCGCCCACTGGTAGTCGGAGGCGATTGCCCCGCTGACGAAGCCGTCGACGTCCTCGTCCCTCATCAGCCGCTCGACGTCGTCGAGCTCCCGCTCCTCCTTCGCGTCCGTCTCCACCGTCCTGACCGGTATGCCCATGGCCTCTCCCTGGAGGCGGGTCCATCCGATGTTCGGGTAGTGGAACATGTACGAGTCGGCGGCCCTCGGCAGGACCGTCATGAGGTTCTGGACCTCCCAGCCCTGCTGCTGGACGAGGTAGGCCGCGTAGACGGAGTCCTTGCCGCCTGAGAAGAGGACGGAGACCTTCATTCGGACCGGGTGGCCGAACGCCTTGCCCGGTAATAAGCATCAGCCCGCGCACGGGTGGCGTTTATCTATGGATACTGTAATCACGAGCGCGTGTACTACTGTCCGAAGTGCGACCGCACTCTGCCAAAGGACAGGGTGGAGCAGGCCGACAGGGAGCTGAGGGCGACGTTCGGCGACGTCTCGCTCGCGGGCCTGAAGTGCCCTGTGTGCGGTTCGGATTACATCGACCTCGAGAAGGTCCGGCCAGGAGGGGAGAAGCATGTCGGGGCAACGAGAAGGAAGACCGGTCCTGCTTGAGGAGATGACCAGCAGCCAGTTCGCGGCCGCGGCCAAGAGGCGGCCGCTCGCCATCGTGCCCTTCGGGTCGGTCGAGGAGCACGGGGTGCACCTGCCTCTCGGGACCGACTCGTTCCAGGCGGAGGAGGTGGCGAGGAGGGTCGCTCTCGAGTTCGACGCCTTCGTGTGCCCCCCCATCCGGTATGGCGACTGCAGGTCCACGAGGAACTTCCCTGGCACGCTCTCTCTCAAGCACGACACCGTCGCGGCGATCGCCGAGGACATCGTCTCCGAGCTGGCGAGGAACGGAATCGACAAGGTCATGCTCCTCACCGGCCACGCCGGATCCAGCCACATGTCCGCGCTGAGGATCGGCGCCATGAGGGTCGTGGAGCGCAACCCCAAGCTCAAGGTCATGGTCCTCTCGGACTACGACATCGCCTACGACCTCAGGGGCAAGGAGTTCCCCGAGGACGACGGGCACGGCGGACTCATCGAGACGTCGAGGATACTCGGCATACGGCCGGAACTGGTCAGGCCCCAGAGGCCCGTGGGCAAGGGCCGGCCGCCCAAGTTCATGGTGGTCACGGACCCCGAGAAGTACTTCCCGACCGGGATAATGGGCGATTCGCGCCAATCCTCGGAGGAGAAGGGGAAGACCATCGACGACTATGTCGTCGAGAGGCTCGGGAAGCTGGTCTCCGAGAACTTCGGTCTCAGGCGCAAGGGCAGGTCGAAGGGGGGCTGACGGGATGGACCTCAAGGAGGCGGCGGCAAGGGAGGCGGTGAAGGACATCGCGCCAGGGATGGTCGTCGGCCTGGGCAGCGGCTCCACGGCGAGCATCGCGATACGCCTAATCGGCGAGATGGTCAGGTCTGGCGTCGACGTCGTCGGAATACCCACATCCAAGGACTCGGAGGTACTCGGACGGTCAGTGGGCATCGCGATCGGGGAGCTCAAGGACCATCCGGTCGTAGACCTCACCATCGACGGGGCGGACGAGGTGGACCCGAACCTGGACCTCATCAAGGGGCTCGGCGGCGCGCTGGTCAGGGAGAAGATAGTCGCGGCGGCAACGAAGTGCGAGGTCATAGTCGTCGACGAGTCGAAGATCGTGCAGTTCCTCGGGCAGAAGGCCCCGCTGCCCGTGGAGATCGTCAGGTTCTCGCACGAGGCGACGATGAGGAAGCTCTCCTCGCTCGGATGCGTCCCGGAGCTGAGACGGCGGAACGGCGAGCTGTTCGTCACCGACAACGGGAACTACATCGCGGACTGCAGGTTCAAGCGGATAGACGACGCGAAGGCCCTCGAAACCTCGCTCAACCTCGTCCCGGGGGTCGTCGACAACGGCCTCTTCGTGGGGATGGCCCACAAGGTCATAGTCGCGTCAAAAGACGGGATCAAGGTGCTGAGGCGCTAGCCGGACTCACTTCGCGAGTTCCTTCAGCTGCTTGATCGAGTTCTCGATTATCTCAATCTTCTTGCGCTCCTCGGTCTCGATCATGTCGATGATCTTGTCGAATGTGAGTGAGAGCTTGTTGGAGTGGACGGGCCTGCCCTTCCCTTCCTTCTTGATGTCCCTCTTGGACACCCACTTTCGCCTCCTCAGCTCCTGCATGGCTATGGATACCTCGGGCTGTCTGAGGCCTGTGGCGCCCTCGATCTCGACGGACGTGGTTTCCTCCTTCTTCCTAAGGTAGACCAGGGTCTTGGCGATGTTCTTTGACAGCCCGGTGCGCATAAGAAGCTCGACGAGAACTTCGTCCTTCTTTGAGAGCCCCTTGTCCGTCATATATGCTCATGCCATTTATTATTTAACAGATATATATTGGTTTCCATTTCAGTCGGGGAATATTTACCAGGTCTGTTATCAGATGTTTTCGCACTGCAGCGCGTGCCCACATGCACATGCGTGGCACGAGCTCAGTACTCGGCAATGCTTTAATACAAGTTCCCGCTTACTCGTGTCCTGCCCCATTGGGTCGCTGATTAGTATGGTCAAGATGCCTAGGATCCGGAAGGAATACTGCCCGAAGTGCAAGAAGCACACGGACCACGAAGTCGAGAAAGTGAAGTCTAGGCCAAGGAGCGAACTCAAGTGGGGGCAGAGGCGCTACAGGAGGGCGGTCTCCGGCTACGGCGGTTTCCCCAGGCCCAAGTACGAGGGGAAGCAGAAGCCCACGGTCAAGGTCGCGCTCAGGTACAGGTGCAAGACCTGCAAGAAGGCGCACCAGAGGACCTGTTTCAGGGCCAAGAAGTTCGAGCTCAAGGAGGCGTGAGCCGATGGCTGACATACCCGCTCCGAAATCCAAGTTCATCACAGTCAAGTGCCAGGACTGCGGCAACGAGCAGATGGCCTTCAACAAGCCTGCGACGCAGGTGAAGTGCAACGTCTGCGGCGCGACCCTGATCAAGCCCACGGGAGGCAAGGGCCAGGTGAGGGGCCAGGTCCTGGGAGCGGTCGACTGATGCCCCGGAAGGCCGAGTTTCCGGAGTACGGTGACCTAGTAGTCTGCACTGTCAAGAACGTCAAGAATTTTGGCGCCTTCGTCTCCCTCGACGAGTACGAGGGGAAGGAGGGCTTCATCCACGTGCGCGATGTCGCGACGGGATGGGTCAAGTACATCAGGGACCACGTGCGCGAGGGTCAGAAGACCGTATGCAAGGTCCTGAACGTCGACGCGGGCAAGGGCCACATCGACCTGTCTCTCAAGGCCGTCAACGACCACCAGCGCCGTGAGAAGATCCAGGAGTTCAAGAACGAGAAGAAGGCCGACAAGCTCCTGGAGATCGTCGCGACCAAGGTCGGGAAGACTGCGGACGAGGCGTTCGACGAGGTCGGCGAGGCCATGGTGTCGCAGTACGGCACCCTCTTCGCAGCGTTCGAGGACCTGGCAATCAACCCGGACGCGCTCAAGGAACTCAAGGTCGACAAGAAGTGGGCCGGTCCTCTCATCGAGGTGGCCAAGGAGAACATACAGCTCCCGTCCGTCATGATCGACGGTATGCTCGACATCAGCTGTCCCGGGCCTGAGGGCATCGACCACGTGAAGAAGGCCCTCAGCACAGGCGCGGACGCCGACGACAGCAACATCAACATCCACTACATCGGCGCTCCGCGATACAGGATAACCGTCACCGCGGAGGACTACAAGCTCGCAGAGGAGGAGCTCAAGGGCGCGGTCGGGCGGATCACCGACTCGATCACGAAGGCTGGAGGCTCCGCCTCGTTCAAGAGGAAGGAAGAGAAGTGAAGACGCTTCTGAGGAAATGCGCCTCGTGCAGGGCATACACCATGCACGAGACATGCCCTAAATGCGGAGGGACAACCTTCATGTCCATGCCCGCGAAGTATTCCCCCGACGACAGGTATGGGGAGTACCGCCGCAGGCTGAAGCAGGAGATCGGGGGAGGGACTTAGAGATGGACGAGATCGTTGTCATCCAGAAGGAGAGGCCGCAGCTGCGCGACCCCATCCTGGTAGAGGGGCTCCCAGGGGTGGGCAACGTCGGGAAGCTCGCCGCGGAGCACCTCGTCGACCAGCTCAAGGGCGTCAAGTTCATCGAGATCATCTCCAAGCACTTCCCGCCGCAGGTCCTGGTGAACGACGACGGGACCATCAGGATAGTCTGCAACGAGATGTTCTACGTCATGCGGCCCGAGAAGGCCAACGACCTCGTCATACTGGTGGGGGACTACCAGGGCCTCACGCCGGACGGGCAGTACGAGCTCTCCGACCGGACGCTCAAGATCGCGAAGGAGCTCGGGGTCAAGCGCGTCTACACGCTCGGCGGATACGGGCTCGGCAGGATGATCGAGAAGCCGCGCGTGCTGGGCGCTGCCACCGACATCGAGCTCGTCGAGGAGATGAAGCCCAAGGGCGTCACGTTCTCGAAGGGAGAGCCGGGGAGCGGCATAGTCGGCGCGAGCGGGCTGCTGCTCGGCCTCGGCAAGCTCTACGACATGAGGGCCGTGTGCCTCATGGGTGAGACCTCCGGGTATTTCGTCGACCCCAAGGGGGCGCAGGCGGTGCTCGAGGTCCTCGCCAACATACTCGACGTCAAGATCGACTACGCGGAACTCGAGGCGAAGGCGCAGCAGATCGACCTCATCACCTCGAGGATCAAGGACGTCGAACCGGCACCAGAACCCAAGCGCGAGGACCTGGGCTACATCGGCTGACCAATTCTTGAAGATGCCAGCATAGCGTCCGCTGGCATCTGAAAAAAGAAAAAATAGGGGGGAGGTTATCCTAATCGATGACCTCTGAAAGAGTAGTTAGAGTGCATCCCATCCCGTTTCTGACTACTTCTTCAGGTACTTCTCTTCGTACGTTTTTATCGTTGCTAGGGTTTGTTCCGCGTGCTCGAACTTCTTCAGCCTGTCCACGACGAGCTCGAGCCTCGCATAGATGAGGTCCCTGACCGCCGCGCGGACCGCCTCCGACCGCGACGGGTAGTCGTCGATCTCCACGAGGAAATCGATGGCCCGAAGGTGCCTCAGCGGTATGCGGATGGTGATCTTCTCGCTGTCATCTTCCATCGTTGTGCCCCGTTGTCCGCATTCCCCGCGACGCCTACTTGACCTCTTTTGCCATACGAGCGTCGGACAAGTCCCTTATAAAATTGTGAATATATAAAAGTTAGGTTTTGAAGGTGCCAACGCCGTAATCCCGTTACGGGGGCGCCCTCTGGATGCGCAGACTGAAAAACGCTTTATATGGATTCCCTGATAGGGTGGACCGGGCCTCCTCTGGCTGCAGCTAACCCGACTTAGCTCAGACTGGCTAGAGCGGCTGACTGTAGTGTGGAAATCGGTACGACCGATCTTCAGTCGCTGAAATCAGCAGGCCCCCGGTTCAAATCCGGGAGTCGGGACCATACTTCTCAGAACACGTGTGGCTAGATCCTCTCTGGGATGACCTGCCACTTCTCCTTCGCGTCCGGCCTCACAACTTCCTTGTTCTTCTCGAGGAGGGCCAGCTCCTTCTGGTCGAAGGTCCTCGGGTCGAGGGAGAGGATGAGCCTGCAGTCGCTGGTCATGGCGCTCTCGGTCCACCTGTCTATCGCCTTGAGGACTCGGTTGAAGTCGTTGCTCGTGACCAGGTACTCGAGCCCGTCGACGAGGACGACCCCGTTGTGCGACCGGTCCATGAAGTTGACGAGGAAGTCTGTGAGCAGGTTGAGCTTGGCCGGGTCCATGTTGTCCTTCCCGGAGACCGTGGAGAGCCACAGGATGGGAGTGGTCTGCAGGAAGTGCTCCTCGCGGACATCGTTGGGATACTGCCTGGTGACGACCATCCCCTGCGGTCTGCTCTTGTACTTCGTGCACGACCTGCATGGGCAGGGCAGCTTGCACGCCGCGCATTCCAGGCTCTCGCACGGGAACGCGTCGTCGTTCATGCAGTCGAAGCATCTCCCCTTGAGGATGTCGGAGAAGATCTCGAAGGAGAAATCGGGCTTCTCCTCCTCGACGAGGTAGACATGCCTGTGCAGCAGCCGGTATGTAGCCTTCTCGCTGGAGCGCGCGGCCTCCGAGGCCGGCGAGACGGTCATGACCATCTGCCCGCTGGCGATGGAGTATGCGAATATGAGCCCTGAGAGGGCGACTCCTCCTGCCAGGGCGATCTTGGCCAAGGGTTCGACCTGGGTCCCCAGGTCGGATTCGGCGAACGAACCGACGGCGAAGAGAGTCCCGCCGATCGCGACCACCCACAGTCCGGCGAGGTAGATCGTGCCGGAGCGCCACTGCGCCTCATTCGCCTTCGCCCTTGCGCTGAGCACGAGGACCATCGCGAGTATCATGGCGCTGGCCGCGTTGGCGAGCACGAGGCTCCTTCCGTCGGGGCTGATGCGCACCGGGTCCGAGAACTCGACGTCGGTCAGGGCGACGCCCAGCGCCCCGATGACGAGTGGGATGACGAGGATGGCCGCCCCGGCGACGTTGAGTGGCCTGAAGGAGACCTTCCTCTCGACGGGGAACACTATGGCCAGCATCCAGAGCAGCGTCTCGGCCATTAGGATCGAGACGACGCACACGGTCGCGAGGCTCTCGACGGTCCCCTCGTTGTCGGGCGACACGATGGGGAAGAGCGGCCCGGTGGCCGTCGCCGCGAAGATGAACATCATTGAGACGAGGAAGATGGAAGCTGCCTTCGACTTCGGGTTCTTCATCCAGGCCATCATGCCCGCCCCGAGGCAGACGGCGCCCGAAGCCACGAACACGAGCCACGGCACGTCAATCAACGGCTCTCACCTCTCAATCACTGTGTATCTGGAGTGACGCCTCCTTGGCGTCCTGCCTCGCCTGTGCATCCCTCTCAGGCGGTCGTCGCTGCCCTGACTGCCTCGAGCAGCCTCTCGACCTGGAACGGCTTGGCGACGAAGTCGATCGCCCCGGCCCTCATGGCCTCCTTCCTCAGCGCCTCCTTGACGAGCGCGCTGACGACGATGATCTTCGCCTTCGTGTCCTGCTCGATGATCTTCATGATTGCGGATAGGCCGTCCATCCCCGGCATCAGGATGTCCATCAGGACGACGTCCGGCTTGAGGGCCTTGTACTTCTCGATGGCCTCAAGGCCGTTCGCGGCCTCGCCGACAATCTCGTGGTCATGTGACTCGAGGATGTCGCGAATCATTTCCCTTATGAATGGAGCGTCCTCGACGATCAGAACCTTCGCCATCGTAGCCCTCTGCCTCAGGCCGCACGGACGACCGCGTCGTCCCGCCTTCGGTATGGAAAAAGAATCCTACCATATATAAGTTGGCTACTGCAAGTATCGCCGGTGAAATTGA
>JALOTO010000041.1 GCA_025457845.1 Thermoplasmata archaeon
TCCCTCTTGAGTATCTCGAGGACGAGCTCCCTCAGGTCCTTCTCTGGCGAGAACATTGGAACGGACCTGGTAACAGATTGGGTAATAAAACCCTTTTGGACTAGAACCTCGGGCCGATGAGCTGCCAGACGATGAGCGCCAGTACGAACAGCGAAAGGAACAGTATCAGGTTCCCGACGGCCTTCTCGCGCTGCTCCTTGGTGCTCTTGGGAAGGAGCTTAGAGAACAGGTAGTCCGCGCCGTCCCTGAATATGTAACCGCCGTCCAGGGGGACCGCGGGGAGCACGTTCGTCAGACCGACCATGAGGTTGAGCCAGAAGATCCAGTACAGGGAGTTCGCGACGACCCAGAAGGCCGACTCCGGCATCCAGTCCAGCGCGCCACCGGTCGTGTAGATGTCGGTGATGGGGGAGCGCACAGGCGCGAGGTCGAGGAACGGCAGGGCGATCAGCCTGAGCCAGGAGCGCGAGAAGTCTGACATGCCCGAGTCATCGGCGAACGGATGCGCCAGGGCGTTGGAGTAGTAATCCGCATCATAGGCATACAGTCCCAGGGCGAGGAAGCCCGCGCCTATCGACCCCTTGCCCATGTTTGAGTCCTCGTTGTCGCCAGGATAGTACTCCTCGTAGAACTCGTAGCGGTCGGAGAGGACCATGTGGGTGACCGACGGGTCGACCTCGAAGGTCCCATTCCCCTCGTCGTAGCTCATCACGACGATGCTGACGTCCTGCCCCGCGCTAGTCGACGCGAGAGCGGAGCTCAACGAGTCCACGGAACCGATCGCGGTGCCGTTCAGCTCGACCAGCACCATGCCCGGCTCGAGCCCGTACTCGTCCCCGGCATACCCGTCCGTGACGAAGGCGACCACGACCCCGTCGACGACGTCGTCCAGGGTGCGCAGCTCGCCGCCGTAGTAGTACTGGAGCGAGACCAGGGCCCCTGGGTCCGGGGCTTCGCGCTCCTCGAGGTCGTCTACCGATGCTATCGCCATCCCGCCCACCGAGACGACGACGCTCCTCGGCTCCAGTCCTGCCATGTTAGCAGGGGAGTCCTCGACGACCCCCACGGCCAGCGCCCCTTCGTGCACCGGTTCCAGGGTCGACAGCATCCCGGTGAACATGCCGAGAACGACCATGGCGAGGATCATGTTGCTCGCAGGGCCTGCAGCGAATATCTTGGCCCGCTTGGACCGTGAGGCCCTCTTCGTCTCCTCCTCGTCGGGCTCGACGAAGGCCCCCATGGGGAAGACCAGGAAGAGGAGCCCGAGCGAGTTGACCTTGACCCCGGCCATCCGGCTCATGACCCCGTGGGCGAGCTCGTGGACGATTATTGCCACGGCGAGCCCGAGGATGCCGTACCATAGAGGTATGACGGGATTGATGCCTGGTAGGCCGAGGATCAGCTCCGGGGAGGGCGGCTCCGCCACCTTCGACACTATGGTGGCCTCCCACAGCAGGAGAAGCATGATGAGGAACATGGCCGCCGCGCAGACCCAGAGGGACACCTTGCCGTACAGGTTCCATATCCGAGTCCTGGCGGCCGCCCTCTCGATGAGCTCCTTCCCACGCTGGGTCTTCCACATCAGGAACGGCCCGTACATGTTCATGCCGTGCCGCTCCAGCCACTTGGCCCGGTGGAGGAGATAGAGACCGACGATCCAGGATACGAATACGACCAGCGCGACCAGGTAACCGTTCATCTGAGGGACCGTGTCCAGGCGATGAGGATACGTCTATTAATTGGTTTCATCGCGGTTCTGCTGGGCGTCCTTGTCCCCCATCGGCTCGGACCTGTGTCGCGCCCACTCCTCGTCCGATAGCTGCGAGTAGACGTCCATGGACTCATGGTCGTCCTTGGGGACGACCTCCTCCGCGTTGGCGAGCCTGAGGATCTGATCCTTCTTGAGTATCCAGAAGTGGATGCGCCAGAGCTTGCCCTTCTTCAGCAGCACCTCTTCCTGTGTGCTCGTGAGCAGACCCTCCTCCTCGAGCATGTAGAACACGTCGCGGTCCTCGGAGGTGAGCCTGTTGTCTATGACCTCGTCAGTGTACCCGAAGAAGCTCATGAGATACTCCGCAAGGTGCTTGATCTCATCGTCGGACATGCCCTTCTTCCCGACGGTCTTCTTGAGGGCCTTCTCTACCTGTTGCATGGTGACAACAGTCATCCCAATCCCAGATGGGAATCGAGTCCGTGGCTAAAAACGTGTCGTATCGAACTCATCCGAAGATGTCGTCGCATCCGCTCACCTTCATGATGCGGACCCCCTCGACCTGGAGCTTGTCCATGACGACCTTCGCCCACTTGAGCTTCCTCCGCTTCGTCTCCGCGTCCTTGCCCAGCTTCTCCGAAGGGCAGTCGAGGTCGAACCCTGCGAGGAGTATCCTCCTCGCGCCGAGCGCCGCACAGATGCAGGCCGCGCGGTCGCCGTCCGTGAAGCCGCCGAAGTTGAACACGCCCTCGACTGGGGGGCACTGGCAGGTCCCAACGACGGGCTCGACGAACCTGGGGACGTACTTCTTGACGGCGTCCATGTTGTCGCCGTGGGCGTGCACGAACACCGCGCTCCCCCTCGCGTTCGCCTCGATCTGCTCCTCGACAATGCCGTCGAGGTCCGTGACGATCATGTTGGGGAGTATCCCCGCCTCGAGAAGCGCGGTCGTCGCAGTGTCGGCCGCGACGACGTAGCCCTCGAACTTCATCGAGGACACCTCGTCCGCGAGGCATCTCGCGCCTCCGCAGACCGTCACCGTCTGCGGGAACATGGGATGGACCCTCTCTATGGACCGTGCCCCCTTGTCCCCGACGAGGGAGGCCATAAGCCTGGCGGCCTCCAGGTCCTTCTCCTCGCTGTAACCCATGTCCCGGCAGATGGTCCTGTAGATCGGCAACCAGATGGACATCTTCAGGACTTCACGCCCCTGCCGCACCCTTTGTCTTGGCCTTCGCCTCGCTGCGCAGCGAGGCGTTCAGGACCGAGCTGAAGACCGCGATGAGTATCCCGGTCACCATCTCCGCGATGACGATGACGAGGTCGTACTCACCCTCGCCCACGAAGAGCTCGAGCGCGTCGGTCGCCCCTTGGACGATGAACCCGGTCGCCAGCACGGAGACCATCATCACGATGAACGACCAGCGGATCTTCCCCGTCTGCAGGAATGCGTTTATCGCCTTCCCCGACTCGTACACGAAGACCCCGAACACGAAGAACCAGATCGCCCCGGAGACGAATATGATGATGGAGATGGCCATGCTCCTGTCGTGCGGGAGCAGCGATTCCTGGTATGCAAGGGCGAGGTCATATCCTATCAGTATGCCGACGACGGCTAGCACGAGACCGAGAATCGCGAACGGTATCGCGAGGCTACCCTGCTTCACCGACCGCTTCACGTACTCGACCCATTCGCGGGCCAGGTCCGCCCAGCGGTACGCCCACCCCACGAGGTAGAAACCGAGGACGACGCCGATCACGCCGAAAGCCATCTGCGACACGAGGCCGATGTCCTCGTACCCTCCATCGGAGAACTGGATGAGCTTGGTCGCGAGGGACAGGAGGCCCCAGATGATCAGGACGAGCGAGAGCGGGACGATCCACTTGCGCCTCATCTTCTCGTCCTGGAGGGTCTTCACGATCATGTAGTAGGTGCCCTCGATGCTCTTGCTCTGCTTGACATACACCCTTCTGACCGAGTCGATCTTCACCCTCGAGGATATCACCGGGTATATCGACTCGTCCTCGGCGCCGTCGCTGACGAGGATTGCCCTGTCGGGCTTGACGACCTCGAGGACGTTCTCCAGTTGGGTAGTGAGTATCAGGTCCGACTGGAACCCGACGTGCGAATCGCCCGACACGGTGGCGATCTCCGCCTCCATGCCCCGCTTGACAAGGTCGTCGTAGAGCTGGAGACCGGAGAGGATGGTGTTGGTGTCCACCTCCTCGGGGTCGGCCAGACCGAGCGCGACCATCGCATCGAGGTTCTCCTTGCGGCCGATGACGGGTCCGCTGATGCCCGCCTTCGTTCCCAAGTCATCGTCCCTGTCGACACAGAGGACAAGTATCTTCATGTCAGGCCTGAGGTAATGCCTCCCGGGTGTATTTTACCATCGGTGCGGCATACTGACCAGGTCATCCATGTGCGACTAGATACTCTTATATAATGACCTAAGAATTATCATGGCGATGGGCAAGAAAATGGAGGATGCCGAGCCCAAGAAAGAATGCCCAAGCTGCGGCCTTGGTGTGGCCCTCGAAGCCACGGTCTGCGAGTTCTGCGGTTGGGACTTCGAAGAGGAAGACGAGTGGATACTCCAGATAGAGAAACTTGAGCGCGAACTGATGCTGGAGAAGCAGAAGTTCGAGCCCGGCACCGTCAACCACATGATCGAATCCACGCTGAGGAACCCGATCCTCGACAAGGTGGACGAGCCTTTCGTCCCCCATCCTCCGGAACTTGACCCCGCTCCTCCGCCACCCAAGGACGATTACGAGGAGGAGGAGGCCAGACCTGCGCCACCGAAGGCAAGGACTCTCGCCCCGGTCAGAGAGGTCCGCCATGCACCACTGCCGGCGCAGGAGCCGAGGACGCGCGCCCTCAAGGCGCCGCCGCCGGCACCGACGACGAAGCCCGCCGAACCCTCACCGACGAGGACCAGGACGGTCAGGGCCCTCAAGCCTGAGCAGAAGCCTGCCCCCGAACCATCTCCTCCTGCGAAGCATTCTGCCCAGCCCATCGCGGAGAGCCCACCCGCCCAGAGACGCACGAGGTCCGTGCGAAAGGTGAAGGGAGCCTGAGGGTCCAGACTCCCACCGTCTGTGTTAAGTAGACATTGGAGGATTACTCCAATTCCTCAAGGGGGACACGCAGCTGCGCATAAGGTGGCATGGCCATGCCTGTTTTGAGGTACCCCCAAGGTGAAGGCGGACGTAGTCCTCGTCTCCCACGACCACTTCGATCACAACTGCCCTCGGCTCGTGACGGGACCGGACACAGCGGTCATATCGAGACCGGTCATGACCGTCGAGCACGGCGTGAGGGTCGAGGGCATCGAGTCATTCCACGACGATTCCCGCGGCGCCAAGAGGGGCGCGAACATCATGTTCAGGTTCGAGATGGACGGGGCGTCGTTCTGCCACATGGGTGATCTCGGCCATCCCCTCGACGAGCTGCAGACTGACCGCATCTCGGGCGTGGACTTCCTCTTCGTGCCCGTCGGCGACGTCTTCACCATCGGACCCGAGGCTGCGAAGGCGGTCATAGATGAGGTCAAGCCGCGGGTCGCGGTCCCGATGCACTACAGGACGGGCGGGCTCTCCCTCTCAATCAAACCTCTGGAGAACTTCCTGGACCTCTGCCCCAAGGACTCCGTGGTCCGCGTCGGGAACGAGGTCGACTTCTCGGACGACGACCTCCCCACGACGGGCACCGAGTACTGGGTCTTCTCGCGGTGATATCAGTAAAGGCCGAGGCCGTCCTCGAGACGGCCCAGCTCTATCGGGGTCGAGCGCGACCCTATGAACGCGCCCTTCCCGTTCGCGACCGCGCATGCGCCCACGAACGGCGTGCCGTAGTTGAGCGTCGCGACGGCGGCGGGTACCTTGAAGAACTCGGATATCTCCTTCAGCTCGGCCTCCGTGGTCCTCGGGTGGCAGAGCACGCCCTTGGATGTCGCGATGCACACCGAGCCGACGGTGCCTATCCCGGCGACGGGCCTCCTTATGACCTCGACACCCAGCACGTCCTCGATCATCTTCAGGGCGTATTTCGAGGCGGCAGGGTTCACGTACGCGCCGTGGTCGTTCGTCAGGATGTTGTTCCCCGCGGCGTTGAGCTTCTCCTCCATGATCCCCACCCGCATCCCCATCGGGAACCTTGCGAGCTCGTGCTTCTCGGCGAAGTTGGAGACCACCGCTCCGTTCGAGTTCATCGCAGCGAGGGAACCGACGACTATGGAACCAGCGATCGTGGTCTTCAGGAGGGGGACGCCGAGCGTCTCCCCTATCTCCTTCGCCTTGCGCTCGTCCATCGTCTCTGGGACGACTGCGAGCTTCTCGCTGGCAGAACAGTAAACCCCTATGTACGGGCTACCGAAGACGTCACCGAGCCTCAGCATCCGCTTACCCCGAGGTTCACTCCTCTGGGAGTGAGACCTCAATGAGGCCGTCCTCGAACCTTATCGCCTTGACCCGCACCTTGCTCGGCGGGTTCTCGATGCCCTCGGACCATATCCTCTCGTTGACCTTGTTGTCGACCCAGACCTCGTGCTTCTTCCCCTCTTCGCCCTCGGAGGACTTGTCCGCCATGTGCTGGATGACGTAGTCCTTGATCTCCTTCATCGCCCTGGGCGCGCGCTTCGTCCTCGGGATCTGCTTCGTGACAGTCAGCGGGATCGTGAATACCCTCTCGAGCTCCTCTACCATGTTAAGACCTCACACCTTCAGTTTCGTCCTTCTCCAGTGGCGCCTCTTGGGGTGCCTCAGGAAGGTCCTGTTCGTCCTCATCATGACCCAGGCAGGGACCCTGCGGTTCCCCTTGGTGGCCCTCAGCAGCCTGAGCTTGCGTGCGTGCGGCTTGTGCTTGGACATGGCGTCATCTCCTCTCGATCTTGATCTCTCTCTTCGACGGCATGATCTTCCTTAGGATCTGCCTGAGCGTGTAATCGTCTATCTGCTGGTTTATCCTACCAGACTGCACCAGCATGATCAGCTGGTTCTCGACCGTCTCGACGACGTCCGGCCGGGTCATCCTCAGGTTGGCGAGGCGTTCCCGCGCCTCAGGCGTCAGGAGCTGGCGCATGACCATTGCGCGCTGGGTGTCGATCTGCTTCTGCTGTTCCTGCATGAGGGCTTCCTGTTGCGCCCTCGCCTGCAGCTCCTGCAGCTTCCTCTGCCTGAGAGCATCCAGCTCCGCCTCGTCCGCCATCTGTCTCAGCTCATAGGTATTTCGTGAGTTCAGGGTTCTGCGCTGCCATCTCCTTGAGGATCTGGGTCGACAGCTGGTCGACCATCTTCCTGCCCTTGGCGGAGACGACCCTGCCTCCATCTCGCTCCTTCTGAATCAGCTGGGACTTCTCCAGCTGCTGGACCACGTGCCTGGAGATGGACCTTGAACCGCGGACGGCCTTGTTGGGCTTGGAGCCGCGGTCGGCCTTGCCGCCGTACTCCGCCGCGAGCCTCGTCGTGCCCATCGGTCCGTCGATGTAGAGCTTCCTGAGCACGGCCGCGCACCTGACGTGCCACCAGGCGTCGGAGACCGGGCTCTTCTCCCGGTGCCTGCCGGTCTTCGTGTATGCCGCCCAGTCGGGAGCCTTGATTGTCTCGATCTTCTTCAGCTCATCCGCTATCTTCGGTATGAGCCGGTTCGCGGGTACGTCGAACGCTGTCGCCATTGCATTACCTCAAGCAAATGCAGGTCAATCCATATATGCTGGATTGGATGCCACCTGAGTGGCAAATCGCGGATAAGAGGCTACCCATATTTAAATGCTTCCAGCTTATCGGAGACGCCTGGCGGGCGACTGGGCCCGTCGCCCAGTGACCCGTAGACACCCCGTGGCCAAAACCCTTTTGTCGCGGGTACGGCCTTGCCGGGCTCGTGAAGACGGTCGTTTGCATAACGGGGGCGTCAGGCTCCGCTTACGGGGTCAGGCTCCTTACAGCCCTCCCTGGACGGAAGTCGCTCATCGTCTCCGAGGATGGGGCGCGGATCGCGAAGGAGGAGACCGGCATGGACCTCAAGGAGATCGAGGCCCTCGCGGACGAGAGCTTCGACAACGACGACCTCGAGGCGCCAATAGCCTCTGGCTCATCCCGATTCGACGCCATGGTCATCGCGCCCTGCAGCGCGTCCACCATGTCGAAGATCGCCTGCGGGATAGCGGACAACCTGATCACCCGGACAGCATCCGTGGCCCTCAAGGAGAGGAGGAGGCTCCTCCTCCTGCTCCGTGAGACGCCTCTCTCGCTCATCCACATCCAGAACATCGAACGGCTGACGCTAGCTGGTGCCATCGTGATGCCCGCTTGCCCCGGCTTCTATCCGCGGCCCGAGAGCGTAGAGGACATAGTCGATTTCGTCGTCGGAAGGGTCATGGACCAGCTGGGCGTCGAGAACTCGCTGTACGCCCGATGGAACGGTCCGTCTAGAGGTAGTCGTGGGTCTCGTCGAACTCGTCGGCGACCTTCTTGAACTCTTCCTCCGGCATCGATGACTTGTCCGCCCACAGGATGACGGTGGCGTTGTGTATCGCCGAGAGGTCGTTCAGCCGTCTTATGAATGCGAGGACGGCGTCGAAACCGTTCTCCTTGATGAGGAAGTCGATCCCGTCCACCAGGAGGCCTGAATTCTTGGTCGTCATCAGGAAGGTCGACGAGATCTCCATGGCGTCCCCCTCGAGGTCCCTGGGGTTGACGTTGTCTATGTCCGTGGTGCTGTCGGAGAAGCGCTTGACCTCCACCCCGTCCCCGAGGTCGTTCTCCCCTCGTATCTTGCCCGGGAAGTCGGATGTCATGACCATGGCAGGCCTGTCGGAGAGCGCCATGGACCGGATCATCTGGTAGGCGTTGCGCGGGTCCGAGTCCACGACCAGGTAGTTCTTCCCCGACTTGATCTCCTCCTGGAAGGCGCCGCACCTGGTGCACTGCACCGCGTAGGGGCCCTCGTTTCCAGAGAAGAGGAACGTGTCCCCGCAGGCCCTGCACTGGATGGATCGTGTCCGCTGAGGGAAGAGAAGCGATTGGCAGGAGGGACATGTCTGTGCCTTCTCGGCGCAGACGATATGCATTGCGGCGCCGCACTCGCACTGCTTGAGCTCCACGCCGGTGTCTATCGGCTTGAAGCAGATGTCGCAGAGTAGGTCGGGCGCCTCCTCCTCGATCTTCGCCTGCTTGACCTCGAGCACAGTGTCCTCAGGTATGTCGAGAGCCGCCTTCGCGTACATCGCCTTCGCCACATACCATTCGGTCATGACGATGGCTGGCACGATGAAGAAGAGGTAAGACGAATAGAGCATGGCCTCGTTGGACGTCACCGCGAAGAGATACGGAAGCGCGTAGATGACGGCCATCAGGGCCACAAGGCCGTACGATGTGAGCCTCACGGACTCCAGCGGTTTGGCGAACTTGCGGTATTTCCTGGGATGGAGGAGCCTGAACTTGTCGAACCTCTTGGCCGGCTGCCGGAGGACCAGGGCAGCGCCCACCAGCAGGAGCACGAAGGCGACCTGCTGGTTCTCGAAGATGGAGAAGCGCTCGAATGTGACGGTCTCCTCGTCCGCGAGGATGTTGGACTCGACCTCGCCCTCGAAGGAATACCACAGTATGTCACCGACGGGCGTCCTGACCTCGTTGATGCTCCCGGCCGTGAGGTCCGGCACGGTGAAGCTCCCGATGCCGAGCGCGAGGATCCTGTTGCTCAGCGACAGGGTCCCGGAGAACTCGTATCCCGTCGTCGCGTTGAGGGAGTGGAGGAACGTGTCGACAGGGCCCTGGGAGAGCTGGACCAGCTTGGACGAGCCGTCCGCGGAGGATCTGAAATCGAATCCGAAGTCTGCGTCGATCTCCGCGTCGAAGGCGGTGTACATCATCCCGTACGTCATGGAGCCGAGTTCCGCCTCGTCGAGTTCTGTGAAGTTGGTGACCTCGTCGATCATGAGGCCCCAGTAAGGCCTGCCTATCAGGGCCGCCCCGAAGTCGTCCCCGAAGTCGCGGAACTCGGTGAACGACACAAGGCTGTCCGAGTCCACGTCGTAGGCGCCGATGAGCGCCTGCCTGAACTCGACCGCCGCCTCGCCCTTGATGGATATCGAGACGGATCCCGAGCCAGAGAGGCTGTCCAGCCCGTTCATGGACAGCTTCGATGAGATGGACATCGCCGGCGGGCCAGGTTCCTGGGCGGACGTGCCGGCGGACGCGAGCACCATCAGGGACAGGGCCACGACCGCTGTTAGGACTACCGCTGACCTCCGCATAATTGACCATCCGCTGGATTGGTATTCTGCACTGGGCGACTTAATGCTTTCGTGTCCCGTATCACGGCCAACACGAGGAAGTCTCAGGTCGGACTCAGTGTCCAGTATCGCGCAGACCCCCTTCGAGCAGCATGGAACACCGTCACCCTCAGGCCCCGCGGCCGTGCACGTCATCATTCGATGTATATAGCGGGCCTTCCCGGCTTGGCGAACCTGGCCTTGCCTTTCGGGTCGTGCCTCGCGGGGTCGTCCGCCGCGAACGCGGAGACCTCGCAACCGAACTGGCCCGAAAGGAACCCGACGGCCGACCTCACCGTGGCCAGCTCGTCGACCTCGACCTGTGCGGCCCTCCTGTCCGAGTCGGACATCTTGGGGACCTCGGCGGCGAGCTCCTTCGCGTAGGCTGGAATCTCCTTCTTGGCCTCAGCGGGCGCGGAGGCCATCGCCCCCTTGATGAGCTTTGACATGTCTGGCTTGCCGGCCTTGTAGGAGAGCGCTTCGACCAGCATCGCCCGCTTCCACGAAGGTGATGTCATGATTATCAGCCTCGTGGGCTTCATGCCCGTAACCTTGATGATCTCACCGACGTCGGCCATGAGTCTCTCGAGCATCCGCTCCTTGGCCTCCTCCACGAGCACGGCCTCGTCGACCTCGGCCTGGGGGATCTGACGGGTCGAGACGAAGGGGGCCTTCCCGAGCCTCTCCCACAGCTCCTCGGCCACGTGAGGCGTGACCGGAGCCATCAGGGTCACCCATGTCTCAAGCGCTCGCCGGACGGAGGACGCGCTCCTGCCGCCTCTCCTGATGTACCACCTGAAGTCCTGGGGCATCTCGAAGAAGACCTCGTTCGAGTATGACCTTATGTCGTAGTCCTCCATGTGCCTGGTGACGGACGCGACCCTGCTCTTGATCCTGGCATCGAGCCAGGCATCCATCCCCGAAGCCGACTCCTCCGTCATCGCCAGAAGATCGTCCACTTGAGCCGCGGTCCTCTCGACCCTGTCCCTGTAAGACTCGACCTTCTCGTCATCCCACGCGACGTCGACGTACAGCGACGCCACGTGGGCGTAGAACAGGCGCATCGAGTCGACACCGAACCTCTCCGCGGCATCGGGGATGGGCTCGGCCCCTCCCTTGGACTTCGAGATCTTGCCGCCCGTGGATGTGATGTACCAGTTGACCATGATGCCGCGTGGCCAGTGCTCCGGCCGGAGTATGGCGACGTGGTTCATGAGGAACACGGGGAAATGCACGGTCATGTGCTCCTTGCCGCCGAGGTTGATGTCGAGCGGGTACCAGTACTCGAACTCCGCGCGGATGTCGTCCAGGGTATTTGCTGGCACCCCGCAGGCCTTCTCCGCCGAGGCGGAGTCGCCCCTGCCCAGCACCGTGTAGTCGAAGAACGCCTCGTTCATCTGCGACGCCTTGACCCTGCCGTCGTTGACGTACATCGATATGACGTAGTACACCGGGTACAGGGTGCTGTCCGCGATCGCCTCGATGATCCACCTCTGGTCGAAAGGGAACCTGGTCCCGAGCCAGTTGCCCATCCTCACGCAGGCGCGTTCGCGATACCACTCCAGGACCCCCTGGATGTTCTCATAGTACTCCCTGGGGAGGATCTTCATGGTCTTCGCGTGCTCCTTCGAGTGCTCCGTCAGCTCAGGGTTGGCGTAATCGATGAACCACTGGTCCGGTATCCGCTTGACGAGCACCTTCCCGCCGCACCTGCAGAGGACCTCCTCCGAGAGGTCGTGGAAGATGGATGCGAAACCTTCGGCGAGCATCCGCTCCCTCATCGCATCCTTCGCCTGCTCGACGGGCTTGCCTGAGTACTCTCCGCAGGCATCGTTCATGACGCCCCTGTGGAAACCCGTCTTGTACACCTCCTTGGTCGCCTCCTCGAGCTTCGGGTCCGAGAGGGACGATATCCCCATCCGCTCCGCGACCTCGACCGCGGGCAGAGGCCCGTATCCAGGGGTGACGATTATCGGGATGGGTTTCGCGGAATCGACCATGGCGTCGGTGATCCCGTACCTCTCCCTCAGGGCCTTGTCGCGTCTCAGTTCCACGAGGGCGACCCAATCGAACGGAGCGTCCGATGGGACGCTCATGACCAGCCCCGTCCCGACGTTCGGGTCGCAGAGGCTCGACGGGAACACCGGGATCATCTTGCCCGTGAACGGCGCTCTACATAGTCGCCCCATCAAGGACGAACCGTCCGCCGAGCCCTTGACCGCCACACCCTCCATCTGAAGCAGCAGCTTCTCCGAGGCCTGCTTCGAGACGACCCATGTCTCCCCGCCGACCTGCACATCGACATACTCGACGTCTGGGTTGACCCAGAAGTTCGTCAGTCCGAAGACGGTCTCCGGACGGAGGGTCGCCGCGACCAGCTTCCTCCCGTCGTCCAGGTCGAACTTGAGCAGGGTGTACTCGAGGACCTCAGCCGAACCCCCCTTCGATATGTCCGTCTCCGAAGCATCTATGGCCACCGGGCCGTGCTCGAGGCACGCGGGGGCGAAGTACGGTTTCTGGATCAGGAGCCCGAGGGCCATCAGCTTCCTCATCTGCCATTCTATGAACTTGGAGTAGTCTGGCCATACGGTGGAAGTGAACCGCCTCCAGTCCGACATGAAGCCGAACCGCTTCCAGTACTCGTTGACGTAAACTCCGTTGAAGAACTCCACCACCTTCACCGGGTTCTTCAGGGAGGCGATCGTCTCGTCGGAGCATCCGTTCGACTTCAGGACCGCGACGGTCGCGGGGTCGCCCCGTTCCACCTTACGCGCGAACCCGATGGCGCCGTTCCCGGTCGCGTGCGTCCCCACGGGGAACAGGACCGAGTGGCCGGTCATCATCTTGTACCTGACGATCGCGTCGGCGACCGTGTAGCCCCTCATGTGGCCGACGTGCATGTAGCCAGTGACGCCCGGGTACGCGAATATCATGAAGAACTTCTTCTTGCCAGGCGTGGGCACCGATTCGTTCGCTCTCGCGCGGTACCACGCCTCGCGCCACTTCGCCTCGATTGCAGAGAATTCAATGGTCATCTGAACGGCCAGCGGTAGCACCGAATGCCAGCGGCGAATAAAAGGGTATCTTCAGGCTACGCGCTCCTCTTCCGGTGGATGAAGAACGCCGCAGGTCCCGCGGTGGCGGACACGACCCCCGCCAAGCTCAGCAGGAGGCCGGCTAGCAGGTATGCGTCAGATGTCGATGTCGTTGAGCTGCTCTCGTAGACAATGTCCCCTGGACCCGTCCCGGAGGCCTCGAGACTCGATATCGCGAGCATGAAGCCCGCGATGAAGAGAAAGATGCCTACGCCAACCATCACCAAGATGGGGCGTCTCCCCGCGTTCGCTGTCCCCGTGGATCTCATTTAGTTCAGCTCGGACTGCTCGCGATGCCCGCTGCGGTCCGGGGCGCACTATACGGCAGTTGTTGATAAACCTTCCTTTCCGGTGGTTCCGGTGCAGAATCGGTATGACACGCCGACATCCAGGAGCGCGAATCCCACCCCGTCCGAGGTCGCGCCAGTATGTCCGGTATGACATTATCGGACGAATTGTGACATTTTGACAACCTATATATACCAATGTCCTACATATGTTCCTCTCGCGTCTGAAAATCAGGGATGGGATGCACCTACGACCGACCCGATGGAGAACGAGAGAATAACAATCCGCCTCGACCCGGAGGACCTGAAACTCCTGGACGAGTTCATCGCGGAGAGCAAGGAGTTCTCCAACAGGTCGCAACTGGCCCGAGCCGCCATCCGCGCGTACGTGGAGGCGAAGTCGGCAGGTGCGGACGGCACGATCAGCAAGAAGCCGAACGAGGTGGTGGTCACGCTGCCCCCACTCGTTCTCGACATGATCGCGCATCTGGTGGCCGAGGGTGTCTACAGCACGATATCCGAGGCAGTGGCGGACTGCACACGGGACAAGTTCCTCCACGCGGAGCACGTGGAATCGATCAAGAAGGACGCCATGAGCCAGAGGAGCGCGATGAAGGTCGTGCCCGATGCGTAGGAGAGGTTTGACGACGCCTTGGTCGGCGGAAAGAGGGAGGGCACTCTCTCCAAGTGCCCCAGACTGCGCCGACCCCTAAAGGATGGAGGCCAAGAGAGGATGACGGCGGATGGGAGCAAGACAGGAGACATAATCAACGCGTTCGGAGTGAGCCTGGGTGAGCCCGCAATCGCGGTCGTGGGCTGTGGCGGGGCCGGTTCGAACATCGTGCACGGAATGTACTGGAATTCGAACAGGATCGACACGGTCGCTGTCAACACCGACGAGGAGCATCTCAGGAAGGTCGACGCTCACAAGAAGGTCCTGATAGGCAAGGACGTCACCTTCGGCAAGGATGCGAGCGGGTACCCAGAGATAGGCGAGCACTGCGCTGACAAGGCCAGAGAGGTCATCAGGGAGGCCCTGAAGGGCTACGACATCGTCTTCGTCGTGGCTGGGATGGGCGGCGGCACCGGGACAGGCGTCGCACCTGTGGTGGCCGCGGCCGCGAAGGATGTCAACGCCATCGCCTTCGCGATACCGATCATGCCTTTCGAGGTGGAAGGGTCCAACAGGCTTCAGAGGGCCAACGACGGCCTCGCGAAGCTTAGGGAAGCCGCCCACCACACCGTTCCGCTCGACAACAACAAGCTGATGCAGGTCGCGTCGGAGCTCTCCATGTCCGATGCGATGAAGGTCATCGACAGGAGCGTCGCCAAGCTGGTCGAGTCCGTGTCCGCTCACACGAGCTCGTATGTCAGCAGCCTCATGGCCCAAGCTGGTCGAGTCCGTGTCCGCTCACACGAGCTCGTATGTCAGCAGCCTCATGGCGGACGTGACCGGCTACATCGAGACGGTCGAGGAGCCGGCGCCGATGCCGCCGACGGAGCGGCCCACTCAGCTGGTCCACGCGGGTCTGGGGACGAACTTCGAGGAATTCGAGCCTGACCTGTACGGCCCGTCGGGCGGGTTCTTCTGACGAGACCTCTCCGCGGGAACCAAGAAGGGCTGACGCGTGCACCGCCGCCCGCGACCGCCTGCCTCCACCGCGGAGGACGGAAAACCCCACACAAAACCCATTCCCTGGTTTTCGCACGCCCCATAGCAACCAAAATCAACGCCTAAGCGGTTCCAGTCCGCGTGCGGATAGGATTCGTCGTCAACCCCATC
>JALOTO010000173.1 GCA_025457845.1 Thermoplasmata archaeon
AGCAGCACAAGCTGACCGAACAATCCAGAATCAGCTCAGGCTTAGCTCACCTCGAGTCGTCGGTCTGATATTCGCGCCAGGCGCTCCCGATGGTGTGCGCCCAAACGTGATGCCGTGGCTCGGCGGACTTGCGCCGTCATGCGTCGGCAATCTCGAACTCCTCTCATCGATATCGTTGTAGCAGAGGTTCACATTCCGCTGCATGCGCATCTCGGAATGCGGCTCGTCCTGACAACTCCCTGTCCACCTCGCCCTGCTGCCCTGGTCGATGCTGGGCTCGCCGCCACAACCAAGATCCTTGACCGAATGGGGTGCATCGGCGAAGTGGCCGGGTGTCAGGCACTCCCCAGAAATGGTTAAGACTGAGAATGCCAATCGGATTCTCAGTGGTGGTTTGGACAACCAAGATCCGACCAGGCAGATGGCCAGGAAGGCCCTGATCATCGATGGAAAGGAATGCATCGATTACGAAATGAAGTACGAAGACGAGGATCGAGATCGCAAGATCCAGGCTGGCGTGACAGCCGCGGAGATCTACGAAAGGACTTCCGCGCCTGATTCCAGGACCTATTTCAGAAACCCGCACTACATGATGGGTGGTGCCAGGTTCTACTCCGACAGGTTCCACATCAGACTGCCTGTCATTGAGGCGCTCCCGACATGGGCGTGGATTGCCTTGCTCTGGAGCGTAGCATTCTTCACGATCTTCGTGATCGTGATGATCCTCCTGATGGCCTAGCGATCCCATCCGGAAGCGTGACGCCCGCCGGAGCGATTGACACGAGGCGTGTCTCGTCGCCAGGGCCACTATCGCACGGTCGAGATCATCCCAAGCGGCCCATCGTCTCCCTCGCGAACGACCTCGCCTTCTCGACCCTTGCTCCGTCGGGCTGCCCCTTGCTGTTGTCCCTCTTGGCGTCCGATCTCAGCCTCTTGCTCGGAGAGATCTTCATGATGAACTTGACGCCCTTCGCGAGCTCGCCCTGGCAGTCGAATGTCCCCACGATCTCCGCCCCCGAGGCCGGCTGCTTGAACTTCGCCATGTACTCGGAGACCTCGGGCTCGCTCTCCGGAGCCGCGTGCGTTACGAACAGGGCGACCTTCTTCCCGTCCTTGCACAGTCTCTCCAGAGCGGCCTTGGCCTTCTTGTCGGGACCGTATCCGTGGACAGGGAAGCCGAGGAAGGAGACATCGTAGAGGGCCAGGCTCCCCACGTGGTCTATGGGCATTATCTCCTTATCCGCATCGATCTCCCCGTAGATCGCCTCTGCTATCTTCTTCGTGTTACCTGTCGAACTCATGTAGGCCACAAGTACCCTCGTCATCTCCTCACCTCGGTGTCAAGATGGTGTTTGCGAACTCCTCGACGTCTCCCTGCCACCCCTCCTTGAGCGGCCCTTTCAGCGTCTCCCCGACCACGTAGAAGACCTTGTCCGAGACCTTGACCAGCCCCTTCCCCTTGAGTATCTCGTCCAGCACCGGGATGGTCCTCCTCCACTTGACCAGCTCCTCTTCGGTCGGGATCCTGCCGGTCTTCTTGTCGGGGGCGGCCGCCCCGTGGGTGGCGAACACCGCGTACCTCGTCCCAGCGGGCAGCGAGACCTTCTTGGCGAAACGCCTCATGCCGCCGATCGGCTTGCCGAACCGCGTGGGCGAGCCGAAGACGTACAGGTCCGCCTGCGGCAGCTCCTTGGGCCGGGATTCGCGGATGTGATGCACGTTCATCTGATGGCCCCTGGAGGCCATGACCTTCTGCAGCTCCTCCGCGACCTTCGCACCGTTCCCGAACTTCGACGCGTGGTACAGTTCGATCCTCATTTCGGTCCCCCGCGGGGATGATGGATGTGATGTCTCTTAACCGTGCCTGTCCACGGACATACCAGCCATCACGCCCGACCACACTTCAACCCGCAACAGAGGGATTATGTACCACAGGCCGACATGATAACGGCGATGAGAAGCTCTGTCTGGATATCGGTCGCGGTCTTCGCAGCCCTGAATCTGTCGGTCATCGGGGGCTCCGCCCTGACCATGAGCGCCCAGGCGGAGGACACCGTGCCCGAGCTCGTCCCCGAGCCGTGGGTCCACGAGACCCACGAATACAACGTCTCCGGGGACGTGGACGGGACCCCGACCGATGCGTTCTTCGTCAACGAGAGGTGGTCGATCGATGTCACCCACGGGGACGTCATGACCCTCATCATGGCCAGGAACATCACCCAGGACGGCATCTCATCTGTGGATTACACGAACAACATCCACTACAGCGTCGGGGGGAAGCTGTACATAGCCCAGTTCATGATCATGGAGTTGGTCTTCAAGATAGGGGATCACGGGATACACGCTCCCCTGACGACCTGCAGCGATTTCGAAGTGGAATACTCCCCGACTGTCTACGACGGCACCGTGCCGACCTTCGACTGCAACTTCACCTACGAGGGCATCCGGGTCTATTACGGCGCGTCCGTCCCCGCCGGGTCCGAGGTCTCCACGGTCGACCTGACCCTGGTGCATCACATCAGGGGGGACTGGAACAACACGCACATGAAGATCGAGGCACTGCTCGATTTCACCAACACGGTGTTCTTCAATCCAGATGACGACAACAACGAGTTCGCCGCGGGCGAACCCTTCACCGCGGAGATCGGCTACATGATGATGCTCGCGAACCCCGAGGACTTCACGACCACTGGACCCGTCATCCCCTCGGGCTGCACCAACTCGACCCTGGAATACAACATGACGCTCGATGGCGGGACCCCCCTCACCGTGTCGAGGTTGGACATGAGGGACGATTTCACGATCTACAACGGAAGCGGCGCTCAAGACTCGACGGGCTACTCGTCCATGGAGCTGCACGGCGGACAGGCCTATGTCACCCACGGGTTCCCGAACCTGACCTAC
>JALOTO010000042.1 GCA_025457845.1 Thermoplasmata archaeon
CTTCTCGAAGGGCGACATAGCAGCCCACGGGGTCTGGCTGACAATCAACGAGGTGAGGGCGCTGGCCAGGGCCGGCGTCTCCGTCGCCCACTGCCCGACGTCGAACATGAAGCTGGCGAGCGGCGGGTCGGCGCCGCTCCCCGAGATGTTCGAGAACGGCGTCACGGTCACGCTCGGGACGGACGGGTGTTCCTCCAACAACGGGCTGGACATGTTCTCCGAGATGAAGTTCGCGTCGCTCATGCACAAGGCCCACAGATGGGACGCCAAGGTCGTGCCCGCGCAGAAGGCGCTGGACATGGCGACAATAGATGCGGCCAAGGCGCTCGGGGCGGCAAAGGACCTCGGCTCGATCGAGCCCGGGAAGAAGGCCGACATCGTCGTCGTGGACTGCAAGCATGCCGGGATGGTCCCAACGAGGGCGGAGAACGCGGTAGCGAACCTTGTCTACGCCAGCGCGTCCAGGGCCGTCAGGGACGTGGTCGTCGACGGGCGCTTCGTCCTCAGGGGCGGCCGGATGGCGACCGTCGACGAGGCGAAGGCCATCGAGGCGGCGGAGAGGGCGACCGACGAGCTCATGGCACGGTCGCGATGAGAAGAATAGGATGACAAGGGGTTTCGGGGTTTCACGCGCCTCGGTGAGGCCGCCTATTCCTCGGGCTCCGGCAGCTGGACGAGCTTCTTGTCGAGCTTCTCCTTCTTCGCCAGCTCGGCTATTATCTCGTCCTGCTCCAGCTTGACCACGGCTGCGTCGAGGGCCTTCATCTCCCTCCGGAGCTCCTCCGGGGAGGGTATCGTGCCGAGGATCTCCTCGGGCGTCCCGACGGCCTTGATGACGTCCTCGGGCCTCGAGACCTCGCGGGCCGGCGTCTGCCTGCCGATGCCCAGGTACTCGGACGCGCCCTCCACGAGCCTCGTGAGCTCGAACGGGAAGACGATCTTGGTCGCCTGGCCATTGCCCAGCGCCTTGACCGCGTCGAGGGAGAGCACGGTCAGCGCCTTCGAGTCCAGCGGGGACGCGCCGACGCTCAGTATGCGCAGCTTCTGCCCCTCGCCTTGGGCCTCGAGTATGGTCGCGAGCCTCTGCCCCTCGGCAACGAGGACCCTGGCCTGTTTCTGCCCTTCGGCCTGCAGGATCCTGGACCTCTTGTCGCCCTCCGCGTTCAGGATGGCCGCGCGCTTCTGCCCGTCTGCCTTCAGGATGGCGGCACGCCTCAGCCTCTCGGACGAGGTCTGCTCCTCCATCGCGTCCTTGACCTTGCCAGCGGGGTCGACCTCCCTGATCTCGACCGCCTCGACCTTCACGCCCCACTTGTCGGTGGCCTCGTCGAGCACGTCCCTCAGGTGGAGGTTGATCTTCTCCCTGTTGGACAGGATCTCGTCGAGCTCCATGTCACCGATGATGGACCTCAGCGTCGTCTGCGCGAGGTAGATGGTCGCGGTGCGGTAGTTCGTGACCTGGAAGAACGCCTTGCTCGGGTCTATGACCTTGATGTAGATGATGGCGTCCACGTTCGTGGGCGAGTTGTCCTTGGTGATGACCTCCTGCCTCGGGACGTCCATCACCTGAGTCCTCAGGTCTATCCTGACGACGTTGTTGATGAGAGGCGCGACGAAGTTCACGCCCTGGTTCAGCACCCTCATGTACCGTCCGAGCCGCATGTATATGCCCTGCTCGTACGGCTGGACGATCTTGATACCGCTGCTCATGACCGCCAGTACGACAACGACGGCCAACAGCAGGAATGCGATTATCGCTCCAGCTTCCATATCCTCCTTCCTCCTTATCCTCTGTCAATGGACGCCGCCCTGAGGCGCGCGCCCGTCACTTGTCCTGGATCTCCTCCACAGTCACATGGACGCCCTCGCTCGACTTGACGACGACCATTCGCCCGACCGGTATTGGCTTCGTCGAGGTCGCGCTCCAGGAGTCGTGGGCGATCCTGACCTTGCCCCTGATGTTGTTCGGCTCGACCGCGACGCTCACGATCCCCTTCTGGCCCACGAGGGACGTTGCCACGACGGTCTCGGGCGGGGCGGGTGGAGCGAGCTTCTGGTACATCTTGATGGTCACGAAGACCATCGGGACCATGATGATCACCGCCGCGATGGGCGAGAAGGGGCTCAGGAGCCAATCAGGGTAGATGAGCCCGACCCCGCCTAGGATGATCAGCGCCGTGGCGGGAACGAGTATGAACGCCCCGGGCGAGGCCACCTCTGCCAGGACCATCAGTATTCCGATGATCAGCAATGCGAGCGCCACTTCCGTACCCAGGGCCATGATTCGGAGTACGCGCACGTGCTTATATAACGTTTTGCTCGGAGACCCGAGATGGGGCGAGCAGTCTGGTCGAACGCGAAAAACACCGGAAGGTCGAACAATCAGCGCAGCCGGATTCTCGCCACGTGATAGCACCACAGGCCATGCGCGAGGAGGGCGTCGTTCGTGTTATGGACCGTTATCCTCGTGGGCTCCGTGCGGTACTTCAGGACCTCGTCGATCGGGTAGCCGACGTAGTCCGAGAGCTTGACCAGCCTCTCGAACGGGAACGGCTGCTCGCCCACGAGGATCTGCCTGATGCTCCAGCCCGGGTGTATCCTCGAGCGGTATCCGAGCTCCCTTGCCAATCGGTTTATGCTCCCCGCCTTGTCTATCCCGAGCTTGATTATCTCAACACGGAACGCAGAGGCAAGCCATACCCTCTTGTCGTCCTCGTGCCCCCTATGGAATCTGTTGACATACCCCATGTCTGAGTCCATATCGGGGGGTCTATTGTCGGCATGCGCTATATATCTCTTGCTAGGATTTGTCTCCGCTAAGGGTGGTGTACACCACCCTTGATGGCATCCCCCGTAGTACACCTGTAGAACGGTCGGGAACCCTATCGATTCTGATAACGCTAGCTCGGGTTTAAGCTCCGGCGGAACGATTCGAGCGCGGTGCGTGAACATGCCCGTTGCGAGCGATGTCATCCGGCTGAGGACGAAGGCGAAGGACGAGGTCGTCGACATCACGCGAGAGGTGAACGATGCGGTCTCGAGGTCGGGGATCAGGGACGGGATCGCCTGCGTGTTCGTCCCCGGGTCCACGGCGGCGATAACGACCGTAGAACACGAGCCCGGCCTCGTCGAGGACCTGCACGACGCGATGGACCGGCTCTACCCGAAGGGGATCAGGTACGGGCACCACGAGAGGTGGGGTGACGGGAACGGCCACTCGCACATCCGCGCCTCGATGGTGGGGCCCTCGCTCTCCGTCCCGGTGAAGGACGGGGCGCTGGTCCTGGGGACCTGGCAGCAGGTCGTGTTCCTCGAGCTGGACGTGCGCCCGAGGGACCGCGAGGTGGTCGTCCAGGTGGTCGGCGAGCGCTGACCCGGGCCGCGTCGATGGCGCAAGACTATAATACATGAGACCATTGGCTGGACGATGCCAATGGAATGCGAGTTCCTCGGTGGTGGGAACGAGGTGGGGAGGCTCGGGATAGTCCTGAGATGCGACCGGGCGAGGATGCTGTTCGACTACGGCATGACCGCGACCTCGCCGCCGAGCTACCCGACCCCGTGCCCGCCCGTGGACCACTTCTTCCTCACCCACTCACACCTGGACCATTGCGGCATGGTGCCGTGGCTGACGGCCAGGTACGACATAGACATAGTCGCGACCCCGCCCACGCGGGATGTGGGCGTCCTGCTCATGGACGACAGCATCAAGGTCGGGAAGTCCGAGGGTTACCCCGAGATGTACTCGAGCGACGATGTAAGGGTCGCCGAGCACAGGTTCGACGAGGTCGAGTTCGGGGACACGATCCGCGCGGGCAAGCTGCACGTCAAGACCCACTCGGCAGGGCACATCCCCGGGGCTACGATGTACGAGATCGTCGACAAGAAGACCACTCTCGTGACCGGGGACCTTCACACCATCGACACCCGTCTGGTCGAGGGGGCGAAGCCCGTCAAGTGCGACAACCTGATCATGGAGTCCACCTACTCAGGCAGGAACCACCCTGACAGGCTCAAGACCGAATACCTCATGCTCAAGAAGATCCAGGAGGTCCACGACAGGGGCGGGATGGTCATCATACCCGCGTTCGCCGTCGGGAGGACCCAGGAGATAGAGCTGCTCCTCAAGGACAGCAGGTACGAGTACTGGCTGGACGGGATGGGCAGGTCGGTCAACAAGATCTACCTCGGGAACCCGAGGTACGTCCGCTCGGCCAAGAAGCTCAGGCAGGCGATCAACAAGACCAACATCGTCAGGTCCTCCAGGGGGCGCGAGCTCGCGGCCGGCGGGGACATCATAGTCACCACCAGCGGGATGCTCGACGGCGGGCCGGTCCTCAGCTACCTCGAGAGGGTCAGGAACGACCCGAAGAGCGCCATACTCCTGACGGGGTACCAGGTCGAGGGGAGCAACGGCAGGAAGCTGCTCGAGACGGGGACCATGGACTTCCAGGGAGTGACGGAGAAGGTCCAGTGCGAGGTCCTCAAGTTCGACTTCTCGGCCCACGCGGGCCACGACGAGCTCCTCTCGTTCGCGAAGGGGTGCGACCCCGAGAAGATCGTCCTCATGCACGGGGACCACAGGGAGCTCCTCGCAGAGGACCTGCGGATGGCGGGGTACGAGGTCGTCCTGCCCATGAACGGCCAGAAGTTCGTGCTGTGAGCCCGCGCCCATCGGAAATCTAGTTATGGGGGCGAAGCGGTTGCCTTCCACGATGAGGTCCAGGTACCACGAGTTCCTTCACGAGGACATCGGCTCAGGGGACATCACGTCCGAGCTGGTCGTCCCCGCAGGGGCGAAGGCCAGGGGGACGATATCCGCGAAGGAGGACTGCGTCCTCGCGGGGGTCTCGGATGCCGCGGCCGTGTTCGAGGAGCTCGGCGCCAGGGCGAAGATTCTGGTCGAGGACGGGACCAGTGTGAAGGCGGGCAGGAAGGTCCTCCAGCTCTCCGGCAGCGCGAGGGCACTCCTCGCGGGCGAGAGGCTCGCGCTGAACCTCGTCATGCGTATGAGCGGCATAGCGACCCTCACCGACGAGCTCGTCAAGCGCGCACACAGGGCCAACCCGAAGGTCCGGGTGGCGGCGACCAGGAAGACGACCCCCGGCTTCAGGGACTTCGAGAAGCGGGCGGTCGTGCTGGGAGGCGGGGACCCTCACAGGTCCGGGCTGGACGACGCGATACTCATCAAGGACAACCACATCAGGATCGCGGGCGGGGTCGCCGAGGCCCTCAGGAGGGCCAGGCGCTCGAGCTTCACCAAGAAGGTCGAGATAGAGGTCGAGAGCGAGAGGGACGCCATGCTCGCCGTCGAGGCTGGAGCCGACATAATCATGCTCGACAACTTCGCCCCTAGGGAGGCGGAGAGGCTCTACGCGAAGGTCAAGGCCAAGGCGCCCGACGTGCTCGTCGAGGTGTCGGGGCGGATCAGGCCGGAGAACATAGAGGCCTACGCGTCGGGGGCCGACATCGTCTCCGTCGGGTACATCACCCACTCCGCCAGGTCGGTCGACTTCTCCATGACCATAGAAGGGGCATAGGTTTTTCTCGCGGGTTTTCCCTCGGAGGTCCGGTAGGGGACCATGGTACCGGGTAAGGCGTGGGGGGCGTTCTCGCTCGTCTATGTGCTGGCGGTGGCGGCGGCCTGCGCGGCGCTTCCCATCCTGGGGTTCGACTGGTCCATCTCCGTCGCCTTCGCCATAGTCGCCCTCATGTTCTACGGCTACATCGTCTACAAGAGGTACAGGGTCGAGGTGGTCCCCGAGGGCGACATATTGCTCTTCGACGACCCGGACGACCTGAGGATACTCTGCGACATCTACGGGCTGGAGACCACGGGGAAGGAGGGCGCCCTGAGGGAGCGGCTGGTCTCGTTCGCCAGGGAGAACTCCGACAGGTCCTTCGTCTGGGTGAGCCCGAGGGCGGTCCACTTGTTCGGCGCGGCGTTCGAGCTCGGCGTCGAGGAGACTGTGGAGCCATCGGCGCGGGCGCGGCCGACCCCACCACCTGCACGGCAGGAGGAGGACCTGCCCACCCTCGTCTCCAGGTTGCTCTCCGAGGACGGGCTTCCGACGGAGCTCGGGGCGCTCACCGGCGGCAAGGCGAGGTCCATTGCGAGGCTTTCCGCGATGAAGGCGTGCCCGCTCTGCGATTCGAAGCTCCCCAAAGGAGCGGTGGCCTGCCACGAGTGCGGGGCCGACCTGGAGTTCTACGCCGTGCTGGGCGAGACGGCCATTGGCAAGAGGCTCATCTCGCAGAAGGCCGTCGCTGAGAGGCGCAAGCTTAGATACCCCGTGCCCCAGTTAAGGGACCGATGAAAGAGGGCGAGAAGTGCCAGGTCTGCGGGAAGCCCGCCACGAGGTTCCTCTTCGCGGCCTTCGTCTGCGACGACGAGGAATGCATCCAGAAGGCCAGGGCCGAGAGGGGGGGACCGGGCGGGCACCAGAAGCAGAGGATGTTCGCCTGGCGTAAGCCCGAGGACGAGGGCCAATAGGGAGATTTTATCCCGCCGACGGGCATACCTGGCGGCATGGGACGACGCGCGTTCGCCAGCCTGGCACTGGTCGAGACGCTCCTGGCGTTCGGCAACACCTTCGCCGCGTCGTTCAACATGATCTACCTCTTCAAGCACCTGGACATGCCGCTCTGGAGCGGCAGCATATACCTCGTGCTCGGGTTCACCATATCCATCCTCGCGAGCCTCTGGATGTCCTGGAAGCCCAGGTTCGACCTCTCGAAGGCCATCATCTTCTCGCTCGGGGCGCTATGCGTCGAGTACCTGCTCTTCCTCTTCGTCGACAACGGCTACGTCCTGGCGGTATCGGTCGGCGTGGCCTTCGGCCTCTTCTACCCGTTCTTCTGGACCCCGACGAACATCTGGATGGCGCACCTGACCGAAAAGGGGGACCGCGGGGTGAAGTACGGGGTCATCTTCTTCATCTGGCCCCTGGCGACCTTCGTCGGGCCGTTCCTCGGTGGGCTCGTCATCGGGTACTTCGGGTACACCGCGCTCTACGTCGTCGGCATAGGAGTCCTGATAGCGACCGCGGCGGTCGCGTTCCTGGCCAGGGACGTCATCCCCGCGAAGCAGGAGATGAAGATCAACCTCCGCGAGGTGGGCAGGAGGAACACCGTCGCGGTCCTCGGCCAGGGGGCCTTCGAGGGGATATTCTGGCTCGACCTGACCATCATAAGCTTCGGCTTCCTCACCGACGAGAGGGAGCTCGGGGCGCTCTTCTCCCTGTTCGGGCTGAGCGCCGGGGTCATGGGCATCATCCTCGGGAAGGTCTCCGACAGGATCCAGAACAGGCAGCTCTTCTTCAGGGCGAGCGCGCTCGCATCCATCCCCTGCATATTCCTGATATTCAACGCGGGCACGCTCGAGCAGTTCGGAGTCGCGAGCGGGTTGCTCGAGTTCGCGTCGTACGCCCTGCCCGTGTTCATATTCGCCATGCTCACCGACCGGCTGGAGCAATCGAAGAACGACTCGGTCCTCACGAGGGAGTTCCTCCTCGACATAGGCAGGTCCGTCGCGGGTACCGCGCTCATCGCCATGCTCTACATCGGGTTCTCGCCTCAGGAATGCTTCCTCATGGCCATCCCGGGACTGCTGCTGACGCTGGTAGCCGAGGAGCCCAAGCGGAAGAGGGCGTCAGCCGCAGGCTGACATCCTGACCAGCTCCATGAGGTCCATCATCCTGAGCTTCGAACCCTTGGCCTCGATGGAGGCCTTGAGGCTCTGGTAGCAGAACGGGCACGACGTCGCGAGGATGTCCGCGCCGGTCCTCTCCGCGTCCTCGACCCTGAGAGCGGATATCTTCGCCGCGAGCTCCGGGAACGCGGTCTTGACGCCTCCGCCCGCGCCGCAGCACCTCGACTCCGCCCTCGACCGCTCCATCTCGACGAGCTTGAGGCCAGGTATGGACTCCAGTATCATCCTCGGCTGATCGTAGAGCCCGTTGTGCCTTCCGAGGTGGCACGGGTCGTGGAATGTGACCTTCCCCTCGACGCGCCTCTCGGGCTTCAGCCTACCAGAACGGATCATGTCGAGGACGTACTGCGTCGAGTGGAGGACCTCGGCGTCCACCTTCCCAAGGCGAGGGTAGTCCTGCCTCAGCGTCTTGAAGCAGCCGGAGCAGCTCGTCACTATGACCGACGGGGCGGCCTTCTCGAAACGCTCGATGTTCTTCTCGGCCATCCTCTTCGCCGAATCGCGCAGGCCGGTCCTGAGGAGGGTCGAGCCGCAGCACCCCTCGTCGTTGCCGAGCGTGCCGAAGTCCGCCCCCGCCTTGCCCAGCACGCGGGCGGTGTCGACGGCCATCTCCCTGATGTTCGGGTCGTAGGCAGCGGTGCACCCGACGAAGAAGAGCGTCCCGGGGCGCTCCTTCAGCGCGTCCTTGACCTTGACCTCCTTGTCGACCCGCCTGGTCCACTTGGACCTCTGGGTCCTCGGCTGCATCCACGGGTTCTCGTAGTTCTCGATGCTCTTGACTATGGACTCGTGCGCGGGCATGGGGCCGAGGCCGTTCGCCACCAGGAACTCCCTCATGTTCTCCCACATCTCGATGGTGTCGAGGTGGGCGGGGCAGACCGTCCTGCACTGCCCGCAGATGGTGCACTCGTACGCCCTCGACGCGAGCTCCTTCAGCTCGGCCTCGGGGATATCCTTCGCGCCGAGCAGGGCCGCCCTTAGACCGTACTGCCTCCGGACCATGTCCCTGAGCCTGAGGATCTTCCCCCTGGGGGTGACGAGCTCTGCCTCCTGCGCCTCGCCGCCGGTGGGGCAGGTCGCGGTGCACTCCCCGCAGCGGGTGCACGCATCGTAGCGCATGAGCGCGAGCATGTCCAGCTTCGAGATGTCCATGCGCTTTGTCATCTCGCGGCCTCCTTTGACATGAGCCCGTCGACCTCGATGGCGAGCGGGGTCGCTAGCATGTGGAAGAGCTTGCTGAAAGGTATGTACGCGATGAGCAGGGCGCTCATGACCCCGTGCACGAGCCACGCCTGGTCGTAGTACTGGCCGGCGCTCTCTGGCAGCAGGAGCGAGAAGGCGTACCCCACGAACGAGTACTCTGGCGGGGACTCGTGGCCCGGTATGCCTCCGGCGATCCCCATGCCCTCGAGGACGAACCCGCCGAGCACGACTGCGAGGAGGAAGAGTATCGAGGCCGCGTCCGGCAGTTCCGTCCGGACGATCTTCGGCCTGAAGACGAACCTGCGGAGCGCGGCGATGGCCAGCCCGACGAGCATCATCAGCCCGACGAGGTCGAACCCGAAGTCCCTGAACCAGAGCTTGGCCCAGCCGTCGTCCTCGATCATGGGCGAATACTTCACGATGTCGAGGCAGAAGGTGACGAGCAGGTCGAGGGCGAACATGACGAGGAATCCGCCGAGGACCATGAGGTGCATGAACCAGCGGAGGGCGCTCCTGTCCTTCAGCTTGGAGAGGTACAGGGCGTCCTTGAAGAGCACGGCGAGCGCCTTCCCGATGCGCCTGCTGAAGAGGGTCCTCACGGCCATGCCAAGGACGCGGAGGAGCCTTCGTTCCGGGGTCGTGGTGAGCCCCTTGCCCCTCATCCAAAGGAGGGCGTTCCACATCGTCCCCAGGAGGAAGACGGCGGTGCAGACGATGACCGTGACGAGGAACATGGTGAGGTACGCCCGGTCCCTGACGTAGACCGTCTCGTACGGGAGGAGCAGGACGACGGCCGAGAAGAGGGCCACCCCGGCGGAGAAGAGGACGTAGAGGCCCGCCCTCTCGGAGAGATGA
>JALOTO010000043.1 GCA_025457845.1 Thermoplasmata archaeon
CCTGGACAAGCCCATACAGATCAACGGGACCAAGATACACTGGATAGAGTCGAAGGCGTCCTTCGGCGACGACATCGAGCTCAGGAAGAACGTGAAGAGGCAGCTCCTGCCCTACACCGAGCTCTTCGGCACGGGCGCGGTCGTCTACTGGTTCGGCTACGTCGAGGGGATAGCGCCGCCCGAGGGGATCGTCCTCCTGGACGGCACGCACTTCGACGAGTGCCCGGACGACGATGGCCACCCGAGGACCTGAGAAGGGTTATCTCGGTGTAAGCCAATCCGCGGCGCATGCCCAAGACCGCCGGGAGGTACATCTCGGCAGGCGACCTTGAGAAGTACAGCTACTGTCCCCTGAGCTGGTGGCTCAGCCGGGAGCACGACCCGGGCAGGGAGGACCTGGCCAAGGGCGTCGCTGAGCACCACAGGCTCGGCAAGGTGCTCTGGAAGATCGACTCAGGGGAGAAGGCCGCGGAGCAGTCCGAGAGGCTCGTCTTCTGGTACGCCATCATCGCTACGCTCATCGCCGTCACCGGCCTCGAGATGCTCCCGCTAGGGGCCCCCGTCGAGTTCAGCCACATACTCGGCGCCGTCGCGCTCATATGGCTCCTGGCGGCGACTTTCTACCTCTACAAGGCGACCAGGGCCACGGTCCACAGCGTCGCGATAGCGTACGAGAGGATCGTGCTCATCTTCGCCATCGTCGCCGTCATCGTCGCCGTCAACGCCGTCGCATGGCTCTACACCGACGTGAGGATGGCGCAGGTGCTCGAGGGGGTGGCGATAGCGTGGCTCATGGCCGCGTCGTTCTTTCTCTACAGGTCGCTGGCCACGACCGGGATAGTCAAGTCCCTCAGGGACGAGTTCAGGGTCAAGGGGAAGATTGAGTACATCGACATGGGCGACTCGAAGGTCTACAGGTCCGACAGGTACATGCTCACGGGGAAGCCGGACTACGTCATCAAGCTTGACGACAGGGTCATCCCCGTCGAGGAGAAGAAGGGGAGGACGCCCCAGGGGCCGCTCTTCTCGCACATCCTGCAGCTCTCCGCCTACTGCCTGCTCATCGAGGAGAGCACGGGCAAGGCGCCACCGTACGGCCTCCTGAAGTACCCCGAGCACGAGCACCAGGTCGAGTACAACGACGACCTGAAGAAGGTCCTCCTCCAGAAGCTCGACGAGATGAGGGAGGCCGAGCGCAAGGGGGAGGCCCACAGGAACCACGACAGGCCAGGGAAGTGCAGGTTCTGCTCCAGGAAGGACGTCTGCCCGGAGAAGCTGGCCTGATCACTCGACCGTTACCGTCTTCGCTATGTTCCTCGGCTTGTCCACCGGGCAGCCGCGCTCCCTCGCGAGATAGTACGACAGGAGCTGGAGGGTGACTATCACGGGCACGGGGGAGAAGACTGGAGGGAGCTCCCGGACGGTCAGTACCTCGTCCGCGTACTTCCTCAGCTCCGTGTCGCCCTCGTAGCCGATGGCGATGACCGGGCTGCCGCGGGCGGTGACCTCGCTTATGTTCCCGAGCATCTTCTCGTATGTGTGGTCCTTGATCGCGATCGCGACGACGGGGGACTCCTTAGATATCAGCGCGAGGGGCCCGTGCTTCAGCTCCCCGGCGGGGAAGCCCTCGCCGTGGATGTACGATATCTCCTTGGTCTTCAGCGCGCCCTCGAGGGCCATCGGGTAGTTGATGTTCCTGCCGATGAAGTACATGTCCCTGACCGCGTGGTACTTCTTCGCCAGCGCTTCGACCTCCTCCGCCTTGTTGAGGACGTCCTGCACGGCCCTCGGGAGGTTCCTCAGCTGCCCGACCATGGACCGCCTCGCCTGGGCGCCCATGGCCCTCGACTGCGTCGCGAGGTCCATCGCGAGGAGGTACATCGCGACTATCTGCGTCGTGAAGGTCTTGGTCGCGGCCACCCCGATCTCCGGGCCGGCGCGAGTGTATATCACGTGATCCACCTCCCTCGTTATGGCGGAGCCCATTACGTTCGCGATCGCCACGGTCTTGTGGCCCCTCTTCCTCGCTTCCCTCGCGGCGGCTATCGTGTCCAGCGTCTCCCCGCTCTGGGTGACCAGCACTATCAGAGGGTTCTCCCTCGACACCGATGAGTAACGGTACTCCGAGGAGATCTGCACCGTCGTCGGGACCTTGGCGATCTCCTCGATGATGTACTTGCCCGCGAGCCCGGCGTGGTACGAGGTCCCGCAGGCGACGATCTTGACGCTGGTGAACGAGCCCGTCTGGAAGAACGGCTCAGGGTCCAGGGTCTCGACCCTGCCCAGGAGGGACTCGTGTATCGCGTTGGGCTGCTCGAATATCTCCTTGAGCATGAAGTGCGGGTAGCCGCCCTTCTCGGCGGCCTCGAGGTTCCACGAGACCTTCTGGGGGGCGCGCTCCACTGCCCGGCCCTCCACGTCCGTTATGGTGATGGAGTCCTTGGTGAGCCTGACGACCTCGCCGTCCATGATGTAGACCATGCGGTCCGTGTACCTGAGAAGGGCCGTCACGTCGCTCGCGAGGAAGTTCTCCCCGTCGCCCACGCCCACCACCAGCGGGCTCTCGTTCCTGGCGGCGACGACCTCGGCCATGTCCGCGGAGACCACGGCGAAGGCGTATGTCCCCTCGACGCGCTTGAGCGCCGCCCGGACGGCGGAGAACAGGTCACCCTTGAGCTCCGACTCGACCAGGTGCGCGAAGACCTCGGTGTCCGTCTGGGACGAGAAGACGTGGCCGGATGCCAGCAGTTCGTCCTTGAGGTCCATGAAGTTCGAGATGATGCCGTTGTGCACGACCGCGAGCCTGCTCGCGCAGTCGCCCAGCGGGTGGGCGTTCTCCGTGGTGGGTTTGCCCTGGGTCGCCCACCTCGTGTGGGCGATGCCGACCGCGCCGTGCATCTCGGGCATGGTCGACTCGAGGGCCGATATCTCGCCCTTGCTCTTGTGGACCTGGAGCGCCTCACCGACGACGGCGATGCCGGAGGAGTCGTAGCCACGGTACTCCAGCCTCTTCAGGCAGTCGATGAGTATGGGCTGCGCATCCCTGCCGCCCGCGTATCCGACTATGCCGCACATCCTAGCCAACCAACCTCATGTGACGAGGGCCTTGTTCGGGAGGTTCCTGGTCACCTTCGCGCCACTAGACACCTTGCAGCCCGCGCCGACTATGGTCCCTGGCTCCAGGACGACGCCCGTCCCGAAGCTCGTGTCCTCGCCGACGATCGAGCCGATGTGGGGGACCTTGAAGAACTCGTCCCCTATGCTGACGTACGCCTCCGCCCCGGAGGCCATGAGATGCGATTGCGACTTCGCCCCGTAGCCGAGCACGCAGTGGGAGACGTACGAGTGCGCCCCGATGCTGCAGTTGCTCATGAGCATGCTGTTCTTGACGACCGTGTACGGTTCTATGGTGACGCTGTTGCCTATGCTGGTCGACGGCAGGATGGTCACGTTGGGCCCTATCTCGCAGCCCGAGCCGATGACCACCGGACCGTAGATGGTGGTGCCCGCCCTGAGGACCGTCTCCTCGCCAATGCTCACCGGACCCGAGAGCACGACCTGCTGCTCCACCTTGCCGCCCGTCCTCACGGGCATCGTCTCCATCGCGGCGGCGTTCAGCTCGAGGAGGTCCCACGGGTAGACCGCGTCGATCCAGAGGCCGTCCGAGAAGACCGGCTTCACGGCCTCCTGCTCGAGGCTGGCCTGGACGGCGTTGCTGAGGCCGTACTCGCCCTGCGCCAGGCACCTGTCGACCGACTTGAAGATGCGCTCGTTCAGGCAGTACAGGCCCGTGAGTATGATGTTCGAGACCATGTCGGCCGGCTTCTCGACCACGGTCCTGATGGCCCCCTGCTCGATGGTGACCACGCCGTACTTGGACGGGTTCTCGCTCTCGACCACGAGGGCCCCAGGACACGCCCCGGACTGCAGCAGGTCCCCGACCGCCCGTCTGTCGACGATGTTGTCCCCAGGGAGGACGAGGAACTCGCCGGAGAGGCGGTCCTTGGCGCACGAGAGCGCGTGGGCGTTCCCGAGCTGCTTCTCCTGGACCACGTACTCGATCCGCGCCCCGAACTTGCGCCCGTCCTCGAAGTGGGACATGATGCGCTCCTTGTGGTACCCGACGACCATGACGATGTCGCGGACGTCGTTCTTCACGAGCGCGTCGACGACGTGCTCCAGGATCGGGCGGTTCGCCACGGGGATCATGACCTTGGGCTCGGACGCGGTGAGGGGCCTGAGCCTCATGCCCTCGCCAGCCGCCAGGATGACAGCCTTCATTGGAACTCCTCCGAGCGGAAGTTACAGGGTAGCGCCGATTTAATGGTTTCCCAGGCGCCCTGGCTCACTCTTCGTCGCCCTCTTCCTCGATCTCGCCGTAGATCTTCCGGTTCCTGGCCTCGACCTTCGTCTTCGTCGCCTCCTCGAAGAACTCGCACTCGCAGCGGACGGAGGTGATGATGTCGCGCTTGGCGCAGTAGCCCATGCCTGGCCCGGAGCCTTCTTCGGGACGCGGGTCCCAGTGGAGGCATGACGGGCAGAGTCGTCTCTTGCGCGGGTCGCCCTTGCAGGTCGTGTGAGGGGTCACGGGCCAGGTATCTGTCATCATCCGTATATCACGGTTTCTGCGCGGGTGCCGCGCGACGGGGGGAAGGGTCCGTCCTGATGTATGCTACATGCAGTGCTGGCCGATATCTGGCTCGATGCGGCTCGGCCTCCGATAGCATGGGTCGCATAGGGGCGTACAGGAAGGAGGACAGGGTCGGCCTGCCAAAGGAGCTGCAGAAGGAACTCGTGGACAGGGCCGCCTCTAGGCGCGGCAACTGCCAGGAGCTGGCCAAGGCGCTCGGGGTGCCGAAATCGTCCGTTCACTACTACAGGACAGGGAGGTTGGCCTTGCCGACATCCGTGCTCGACAGGATGTTGGAGGAGGCGGGGGACGACGGCCTTGAGCGGAGGGTGAGGGAGGCGGCGAGGGGGCTGGATAGGACCTGGGCGAACTACTACTCGTCCGGCATCATGAGGGAGATGTATCGGCAGAAGGTCCGGCTGCCCACCCTTGTGGATCTGCAGAGGGACGACGAGCTCAGGAGGAAGGCGGCTGCGGTAGTTTCGTACGTGATGGCGGAGGGGTCCGTGTGGACCAAGAGGAACAGGTTCGACGAGGGGATCGTGAACATCACCTTCGCTGAGCACGAGACGGATCTGTACAATCACTTCAGAGGGCTCTGTCGAGACGTGTTCGGCTATGACATCGGGCCCCCGCAGCCGCCGGGCAACGGAGCGAAGGCAATCAGGGGATTCATCTACTCGAGGTTCGTGGCGGAGTGGTTCGAGCAACAGGGGGTTCCCGCCGGGGAGAAGTCGAGTTCATGTGTCAGACTGCCCAGGTGGGCAGTGGACTCGAACGACAGAATGACATGGATAGGAGCGGTCCAGCCATTCTGCGATGGCGAAGGGACTTTCTCCTCCAAGCAAGGGGCGGCGAGGAGGGCGTTCTCGATGGTCCAGGCGCGACACACCGACCTCGACTTCGAAGTGCTCAGGCATGATCTCACATGGAGAGGCGCCTGCAGGACTCTCGCACGAGGAGATATTGACCACCGTATGGCCTTCGGCGTCCCTGTCATGGGATACTGCGGTGCTATATGTCGCAGCGAATTGCTGGATGACATACGCGACCTCCTCGAGAGGCTCGGGTTCAAGACTAAGCTTGGCATCGCGCACATGTACCTGAAAGACGATGGATTCTGGAGCTGCAACTGGATAATCAGATTCTCCGCATTCGACAGCTCCAGGCTGGTATCAGATGGGCTCGTGACCCAAGAACGGAAGGTAGCTCTCGGCAGGCGCTAGAATGTAGAATTCAAAATTCAGTTATTTTTATATAAAACATGATATTAATCGTAGCGGGGGTTGGATTTGAACCAACGATCTTCAGGTTATGAGCCTGATGGGATTACCAAGCTACCCCACCCCGCTGTTTCTCTCGAATAACGAAGGCCTAGTTAAACGTATGTGTGCGACGAGGCCAGCCATTCAGAAGAACTTGCGCAGGCGCAGCAGGTCCTCGATCGATCCCTTGATCTGCACCAGCTTCGTCACGTACGCCTTCATCGGCCTGAGCTCGCCAGAGTAGAGCTTCCGCAGGGTGTCGGTGCTCGCGATGATGCGCACGTCCGGCGCCTGCCCCGCCCCTTTTGCGAGCTCGCCCACCTTCGAGTTCTCCAGGACGAAGTGGTACCATTCGCCGTCGGTGACCTCGACCTGGACCGTCTTCCTGATGCCGCGCAGCTCCTCTGCGAGCTTCGGGTCCTCGTCCACCTTCCGGTTGAACTTCGCGATAGTCTCTCTGAGGATCTGCTCGACCATCTCATCCCTCGAAGGAGTCGAGCCTCCGCAACGCGTTCAGCCTCATTAGGTTTTGGGCAGGCTCCCAAGAGCATCTGGTATGCGGCGGGAACGCCTTCTTGTCGCCGATCCACCGCTTCAGGAAGGACATGGTGACCGGGTCCGACGGATAGCCCGAACCGATGGGCTCGCCGATCTCCGCCTCGATCTCGGCGACGCGCGCGTCCCTCACGACCTTCGCGACTATCGACGCCGCGGACACGACGGGGAAGACCTCGTCCGCCTTGTGCCTCGAGAAGAGCCTCGACCCGCAGGACATGTGCGCCTGGACCATTCTGCCGAACTGGGCCTCGTTCGCGTCCGCGGCGTCCATGTACGCTATCTCCGGTTTCAGCCGCTCCACGATCGTGGCGAAGACCCTCGCCTCCAGCTCGTTGAGCGTGATCTCCTCGCGCAGGGCGTCGATCTCCTCGGCGGAGACCTCGACGACCTCCACCTTGGCGACCTCCCTGATCCTCGGAGCGAGCTCCTCCCTCCTCTTCGCCGTGAGCTTCTTCGAGTCGCGGACCCCTAGAGGGCGGATGGCCTCGTCCGACTCGACCGCGACGCCGCAGACGATGAGGGGGCCGATGACCGGACCCCTGCCCGCCTCGTCTATCCCGCAGATCATATCCATGCCGCCATCGGCCGCCACCGAGATAGAGCTTTGCCGTGCTGGTTTCGCGAAGGGTTAAAGATGCGTACCGGCATTGCACGAAAGGGTTCTTCCATGCAACAGGGGCCGCCGGCGGGATTCGACAGCTACGCGAGCAACGAGGTCCTGATGCTCATCTCGATATGCGTCCTCGTCGTCGGGCTCGTCCTGGCCTTCGCCGGCAGGATCGCCTGGAAGCACATCATGTCGTTCATAGGCGCCCTTCTGGGAGGCCTCCTCGGGTTCGTCTTCGGGACGGCCATCGGGGGCTGGCTTGTGGGGCTCATAGTGAGCATGCTGGGGGCCATGGTCGGCTCCGCCGTGTTCATCTTCCTCAGCCATGTGGGGCTCGGCGTGGTCGCCGGGCTGCTGACCTACCTGGTCTCCGAGCCGCTCTTCGGGGACGAGCTGCCCGCCCTCATCCTAGGGGGCGTCGCGTTCGTCCTCACGTTGGTGTTCATCCAGAAGGCCATAGGCGTGGTCACGGCGGCCGTCGGCGGGCTCCTGGTCGGCCTGGCGTTCGTGTGGATGGAGCTGGGGAGCATGCTCCTCGTGGTGCTCGCCATGCTCGGCGTCTTCGTCTTCGGGGCCGCGTTCCAGCTGATCGGGATCAAGGAGGAGGAGGAGAGGCGGAAGGCGTCCAAGGTCGCCGCGGCGGCCTACTCGCCGCCGGCCGCGCCGGCCGTCCCAGGGAGGATGTGCCCCGGCTGCAGAGGGCTCCTCACCTACATCCCCGAATACAACAGGTTCTACTGCTACAAGTGCCAGAAGTACGAGTGAATAAGAAGCTGCTGGATGCTACCGTCGGGATAGTAAATCACGCACGGTTTATTATCGACCCTGTTCTACTCCCGCCTCGAGACCGATGAAGCCCCTGGACGTGCAGAACAGACGGATAGAGAACGGGTTCAAGCTCACCCGCGTCGGCATAACGGGAGTGAAGAAGCCCGTGGTCGTCCACAGGCAGGGGAGGGACAACCACCTCACCGCCGAGATAGACGTCTTCGTCGACCTCCCGTCCACGCAGAAGGGCTCGCACATGTCGCGCAACGTCGAGATCATCACAGAGATGATCGACGAGAGCGTGAGGAAGAAGGTCGCGAGCCTCGAGGAGCTCGCGGGGAAGATATGCAGGAAGCTCCTGGACCGGCACGAGTACGCCGGCTTCGCGGAGGTCTCGATGACCGCGGACTACTTCCTCGAGAGGACCACCGAGGGCGGGCGGAGGACCCTGGAGCAGTTCAAGCTGATGGCGAGGGCGACCGCACGGCGCGGCAACGGGACGATGAAGCAGGTAGGCGTCCGGGTCGAGGGGATGACGGCGTGCCCCTGCGCCATGGAGACGGTCCAGAACAGGCTCGAAGGGGAGTTCCCCGCGGTGAAGAAGCTCGCCGGGAGCGTCCCCATGATCTCTCACAACCAGAGGAACATGACCACGGTCATGGTCGAGGTGCCCGAGCACGTCGAGGTGGAGGCTGACGACCTCGTCGACATAGTCGAGGGGGCGCTGAGCAGCCCGACCTACGGGATACTGAAGCGCGACGACGAGGCGAGCGTGGTATTGCGGGCGCACAGGAACCCGAAGTTCGTCGAGGACGTCGTGAGGGACATCCTGGGCAAGCTGCTGGTCAAGTACGATAAGCTGGACGACTCCGTGCACGTGACGGTGCGGAGCGAGAGCGAGGAGTCGATCCACAAGCACAACGCTTTTGCGGAGAGAGTCACTACCCTTGGCGAGCTGAGGGCGAGTGAGGAACGCTAGGACTGGAAGGCCCGGGCCCGGGGACGTGCGAGCAGTCGTCGTCGACATAGACGGCACGCTCACGGACGGCTCGAGGAGGATGAGCCTCGAGGCGGTGGCCGCCCTCAGGAGGGCCGAGGACTCCGGCGTCCCGGTCATGCTGGCGAGCGGGAACGTCCTGCCGATCGCCTACGCCGTCTCCACGTACATGGGCTTCTCGGGACCGATCGTCGCGGAGAACGGCGGGATCGTCTGCCACAGGCAGAGGGTCTGGGTCCTCTCCGACGCGGCGGAGCCGATGCGCGCGTACGATGCGCTCAGGGGGCGCATGCCCGTCGAGAGGCTCTTCACGGACAAGTGGAGGGAGACCGAGGTCGGCATCAAGGAGACCGTCGACCCGGGGGCCGTCCGCGAGGCGGTCAAGGCGTTCGATGTCGACGTCCAGAGCACGGGGTGGGCGATGCACATCATGCGCAAGGGGACCGACAAGCTCTCCGGTGTCGCGAAGGGGTGCGAGCTGCTCGGGGTCCCGGTCGGCGCGGTCGCGGCGGTCGGCGACTCGGACAACGATATGGCCATGCTGAGCGGCTGCGGCTGGGGCGTCGCGACGGCGAACGCGTCGGCGCCGACCAAGGAGGCGGCGTCCCATGTGACCGCGGCGAGCCACGGCGAAGGGGTGGTCGAGGCGCTCAGATGGCTCGGCGTCGTGTGATCGACGGGAAGGTTTTATCCCGGCGCGTGCGGGTTACGTCCCTCATGGCGATGGTGGGGATGTGCAGCATATGCGGGAGGCCCGCGACCGGGACTTGCCCCCTGTGTGGGAGGCTCGTGTGCAGGGCGTGCTCGCATTCGACCACTGGAGTCTGCAGGGCGTGCGAGGGGAAGCAGCAGAGGACTGTGACGAGGCTCACGTGAGGAGGCGCTTGGCCTCTTCCTCGG
>JALOTO010000174.1 GCA_025457845.1 Thermoplasmata archaeon
TGCCCAACACTGGCGAGCCGAGGGAGATGTCCCTCGAGCAGGCGGTCAAGGAGGGCGTCATAGTCAACGAGGTCCTCGCGTACTTCATCTGGCTAACTCACAGGTTCGCCCTCGACGTCGGGCTCGACCCGAAGCGCATGCGCTTCAGGCAGCACGAGAAGAACGAGATGGCGCACTACGCGAGCGACTGCTGGGACCTGGAGGCGGAGCTCGGCTACGGCTGGATAGAGCTCGTGGGCATCGCCGACAGGGGCTGCTACGACCTCTCCGCCCACATCGAGCACTCCGACGCCGACCTCACGGCCTTCGAGAAGTTCGACGAGCCCAAGGAGGTCGAGGCGGAGGTCGTCAAGGTCAAGTTCGATGTGCTGGGCAAGCTCTTCAAGGGGGAGACGAAGAAGGTCTCCGAGGCGCTGGCCAAGCTCACCCCGGACCACGCGAAGGGCAAGGCGGAGGTCGAGGTGACCGTCGACGGCAGGAACGTGAAGGTCCCCTCGAGCTGCTTCGAGGTCGTGCTCAAGAAGGAGAAGGTCTCGGGCAGGAAGCTCGTGCCCCACGTCATAGAGCCGGCGTACGGAGTCGACAGGATATTGTATGCCGTGCTGGAGCACGCCTATCTCAGGAACGAGAAGGAGGACTACGTCACCCTCAGGCTCAAGGGGCGCGTCGCTCCGATCAAGGTCGGCGTCTTCCCGCTCATGTCCAGGGACGGCCTGGACGACATCGCGATGGGGCTGTACGACCAGCTAGCAGCCGCCGGCATACAGGCGTTCTACGACGACGGCGGCTCGATAGGCAGGCGCTACGCGAGGATGGACGAGGTCGGCACGCCCTGCTGCATCACGGTCGACTACGAGACGAAGGAGACCGGCACCGTCACCATACGGGACAGGGACACCTCCGAGCAGGTCCGCATAAGGAAGGAGAACGTCCCGGCCGCGGTGACGAGGCTGGTCGCGGGCGAGGGGCTCCCCGCCCTGAAGGGATTGTGAGGAAAGGAGACCTGGAAGGCAGATGCAGTCTCAGACCCCGATGACATGCAGGCGCGGCGGCACGCTCTCGAGGCCGGTGGACCTCTCCGAGGACCTGGCCAAGTACATCGGGAAGCAGGTGAGCTACGCCACCCACGGCATCCACAGGTACCCCGCGAAGTTCATCCCGCAGATCCCGAGGTTCTGCATCGACTCCCTCTCCAAGAAGGGCGACACCGTCCTGGACCCGTTCATGGGCTCGGGCACCACCCTGCTCGAGGCGTACATGGCGGGGCGGGACAGCTACGGCATAGACATCCACCCGCTCGCGAGGCTCATCGCCAAGGTGAAGACGACCCCCGTGGACCCGGAGCGGCTGCAGCGGCTCTCCGAAGGGCTGCTGGCGGACGTCCGCTCCGACACCGCGGACAACTGCGAGCACATCCCTGACATCCCCAACAGGGACCACTGGTTCAAGCCGCAGGTGCTCCAGGATCTAGCGACCGTGAAGAAGCACGTCTGGGCCCTGAGGAAGGGGCCAGAGCAGGACTTCTTCAAGATATGCTTCTCGTCCATCATCAGGAAGATGTCCAACTCGGACAGCGACTCCCTGATCCCCGAGGTCACCTCGTTCAGGAAGAAGCTGGACGAGCAGGGCAAGACCTCCACCGACGTCTTCGGCAAGTTCGAGAACGCCGTCGGGAACAAGATGGTCGACGCCGAGGAGCTCTGGCACCTCTCGAGGAGCGTCATCGCCAAGTACCGCTCCCCCCCGTCGATCTCCATCGTCGGGAAGGACGCGAGGGACATCTCCCTGGAGGACGACTCGGTCGACCTAGCGGTCACCTCCCCTCCGTACGCGAGCGCCGTGCATTATGCCAGCGTCCACAAGCTCGAGATGTACTGGCTCGGGCTGTTGAAAGACCTCGCGGAGCTGGACGGCAGGATTGTGGGGACCTCCAGGGCGTACGTCGAGGAGTACAGGCCGTGGGAGCCGAAGGTGAGGATACCCGAGCTGAGGACGGTCCTGGACGAGCTGATCGAGAAGGAGAAGAAGAGCGCATACATCGTCTACAAGTACTTCGAGGACATGCGCCGGAACCTCTGCGAGGTCAACAGGGTCCTCAAGAGGCACGGGCACTACAGCATAGTGGTCGGGGAGAACTCCTTCCAGCGCGTGAGGATACCCACCTACGCGATCCTGGCGAAGATAGCGTCGGGCGCCGGCTTCGAGCTGAAGGAGGTCTTCGTCTTCGATGTCATCAACAGGCACCTGGACATCCCCCGCTGGAACGACAGCAGGATCGAGAAGGACCACATCCTCGTCCTGGAGCGGAAGGGGGCCCCCGAGGCCCCTTCGCTCTGAGACCCCGCGTTCCCGTCGCTTTTCGTGGAAACCATCATAGCCCGCCTCCCCCGTTCCTCGGAATGGAGGAGGAGTATTCTGGTGGATGCCACTAAAGAGCCGAGGTTCGTGGGGCTTAGGAAGTTCAACATCGCGATGGGCGTGCTGCACCTTGCGCAGTTCGTCCTCATGCTCTCGCTGCTGTCCGGATCGACCTTCGACGTGTACGGGAGCTTCCTCCGGTATTCCCCGGACGCGACCCCGCCCATATCCACGGCCTACGACAACGTCCTCTTCAGCCTCCCTCTCGGCCTGATGGTCTCGCTGTTCCTGCTCGCGTCCGCCATCGCGCACTTCTCTGTGGCATCGCCCTGGGGGTACCCGTGGTACGTGAGGAACCTTCAGAAGGGGATGAACTACGCCCGCTGGTTCGAGTACGCGGTCAGCTCTTCGATCATGATCGTGGTCATAGCGATGCTCTGCGGCATCTTCGAGCTCGCGAGCCTCATACTGCTGTTCGCCCTCA
>JALOTO010000044.1 GCA_025457845.1 Thermoplasmata archaeon
AGGAGGCTGCACGAGGGGGAGACCTGCGACTGCACCATGTCCAAGAGCACCCTCCAGTGCCCCGAGTGCGGGACCACCCTCTCGGAGGACGACGAGTACTGCAGCAAGTGCGGTGTGGTCTTCTCGACGGACTTCAAGAAGGACCTCTACCAGTGCCCCGAGTGCGGGCGCGTGGTGGCAGAGGGCGAGAGGACCTGCGGCTGCGGCGTCCTGCTGGTCGGCGAGGGGAACATGATATGCCAGGGATGCGGGGCCGAGATCCCCGAGACCGCGACCAAGTGCCCCATGTGCGACCGCCCCCTCGTCGAGGAGGTCAGCGAGTGCCCGGCCTGCGGGAGGAGGGTGGAGAGGGACGCGGTCTCCTGCAAGTGTGGGGTCATGTTCTCGGACATGGTCGCCGGGGTCGAGTGCTCCGAGTGCCGTGAGGTCGTGGACCTAGCTGACAAGTTCTGCCCGAAGTGCGGTGCCAGGTTCGCGGACGAGCCGAGGCTGGAAGGGAAGGTGGAGAGAAAAGTGAGAAGATAGGCGGGGTCCGCCCGCCTGTTTAGTGGGTTTCACCGACGAGCGCGTGCTCATCTGACGAGGTCTATGCCGCCGTCGTCGTCCTTGTAGCCGCGGCCGCTCGCGCCCCTGACGTTCTGGAGCTGCTTCGCCTCGTTCTTGCCCATGAAGCTGGACGACCTGGCGCCGGTGACGATGAGCAGGATCTTGACCTGTCCCTCGTATTCGGGGTTGACGCTGCATCCCCAGATGATCCTCGCGTGCTTGGCGACCCTCTGGCCGACGACCTCGGCCGCCTTCTGGGCCTCGGAGACGGTCATGTCCGGTCCGCCGACGACCCTTATCAGGGCGCCCTTCGCCTCCTTGAGGTCGATCTCGCCCAGCAGCGGGGAGTTCAGGGCCTCGTCGATGGCCGACTCTACGCGCGTCTCGGCGTCGGGGTCCTCGGACTCGCCTATGCCGACGAAGGCGACTCCGCCCTCGTTCATGACGGTCATGATGTCGCTGTAGTCCAGGTTGACCAGGCCAGGCTTGGTGATGATCTCGGTCAGCCCGCGGATCGTCTGCATCAGGACCTCGTCCGCGACCTTGAAGGCCGCATCGACCGGGAGCTTCGGGACGAGTTCCAGGAGCTTGTCGTTCGGGATGACGATGGTCGTGTCGCAGATGCGCCTCAGCCTGTCCAGTCCGTCCGAGGCGTTCTCCATCCTGAGCTCGCCCTCCGCCTTGAACGGCATCGTGACGACTCCGATGGTGAGTGCCTTCATCTCCTTCGCGAGGCGCGCCGCGTAGTGAGCGGAACCGGTCCCGGTGCCGCCGCCCATCCCTGCCGTGACGAACACGATGTTCGCCCCGTTCAGGAAGTCGCGGATCTCCCTCTCGTTCTCCTTGGCCGCCGCCTCTCCCACCTGCGGGATGGCGCCTGCGCCCAGGCCCCTCGTGACGTTCTTCCCGATGAGGATCTTCTTGGGCGCGTGTATGGCCAGGAGGTGCTTCGCGTCAGTGTTTATGGCGCAGAGCTGTGCTCCGGATATACCGGCCTCGACACAGCGGTTGACTGTGTTGGACCCACCACCGCCGCAGCCGATGATCTTGATCGAGACATCGAGCTGGGCCGCGATCTTCAGTATCTCCTCGTCGTCCGCGGTCAATGCAGCAGAGGCTGGTGCAACTGTCTGCGGTTGCGCGGCGGGCGGAGAAGAAGTCTTCGCGTCGTTCAGTTCATCCACTTCTTTCCCCAATGCTTCCTTAACTAGAGACTTCGGCATGAGTGCACCCCGTCTGACTGACAAGTAATCCTGTTCCGTGAATATAAACATTGCTAGTCAGTGGTGAGAGCCAGTATTCCCTAGTGATTCTCTAGGAGAATCAAAGGTCGGACGAAGTGTCTTACGAGCGGCGGGCGAATACGGGCGAAGAGGTCTCGACCAAGGGCCCTCGAGGACACGGGTTGCTCGCGCGAGACCGCGCGTCGCGGGCGTATCTTTTCCCGATTGAATTTACCGCGCGGGGCGCACCGCGAGCCGGAGCCAGCCAGTGGCAAATTATATAGGACAGTGATTATATACGTGTGGTGCAAACGCCTTAGGATGGGATGACATGAAGTCGCTTATAGACGATGCTCTTGAATTGCACGCGATGGAGCAGGGAAGGCCAGCGCTCAGCACGCCCGACGACGCAGAACTCATGCAGATCGTCGAGAAGCTGAAGGTGAACATAACCATAGTGGGCTGCGGGGGAGGTGGCTCGAACACCGTCAACAGGCTCAGCCAATCCGGGATCTTCGGGGCCGAGCTCGTCGCCGCCAACAGCGATGCTAAGCACCTGCTGCACGTCCACTCGCCTCACAAGGTCCTCCTGGGCAAGTCGCTCACGAAGGGCCTCGGCGCGGGCGCGCTGCCCGAGATCGGAGAGCGCGCGGCACAGGAGGCGGAGGAGGAGCTCAAGAGCTACGTCAAGGGCTCCAACATCGTCTTCATCACCGCTGGCATGGGCGGAGGGACGGGCACGGGCTCGGCGCCCTTCGTCGCGAGGCTGGCCAGGGAGTCCGGCGCCCTCGTCATAGGCGTGGTCACCCTGCCCTTCAAGGCCGAAGGGAAGCTGAGGCTCGAGAATGCTCTCAAGGGGCTGGAGCGGCTGCGGATGAACTGCGACACCATCGCGGTCGTGCCGAACGACAAGCTGCTCGAGCTGGTCCCCAAGCTCCCCCTGGACGCGGCGTTCAGGGTGGCGGATGAGGTCCTGATGGAGTCCATCAAGGGCCTCACCGAGATCATCACGAAGCCCGGGCTCGTGAACCTGGACTTCAACGACGTGATGACGATAATGAAGAACGGCGGCGTCGCGATGATAGGCATGGGCGAGGCTGACAACAAGACCTCGAGGGGCGACAGGATCGAGTCCGCGGTGAAGCAGGCCCTCGAGTCGCCATTGCTGGGAGACGTCGACCTCTCCACGGCGAGGGGGGCGCTCATAAGGGTCACCGGCGGTAACGACATGACGGTGTCAGAGGCGGAGAAGGCCGCTGAGATGATCATGAAGCGCGTGAACCCGACTGCCAGGCTCATCTGGGGTTGCAGCGTCGACCCGTCGATGTCCGGGCTCGTGAGGGTCATGGCGGTGCTCACCGGCGTCAAGCCGCCGACCATCGCGACCGTCGAGCAGGACAACTCGCTCGAGACCAAGCACGGGGTCAAGCTGGTCCGCTGAGCTCACATGCCGAAGAAGCAACCTGGCGAGAAGTACAGGTACATCGCGTTCAGGGTCGATGCCGACGTGCCTCCCGCCAGAAACGATTTCCTCTCTTCTTTGCTCTCCAGGTCCAGGGGCACCTCCCTCGGCGACCGTTTCCGCATAACGGTATTCGAGCCGGAGGTCGGCATACTGAAGGTCCCCCACAGGCTGAAGGACGACGCCATCGAGGTCCTCGCGTCGGTGGACTCCGTGAGGGGAAGGCCGTGCAGGGTCACGACGCTGAGGACCTCGGGGACCATCAAGACCTTGAAGGAGAAGTACCTCCCTGGCAAGCCGTCGGGACCGCGGGACTGAGGGCTCCGGGCGACCGTCCCCTTAGCCGACAAACTTTATATTGAGTTATCACGTTAGGCTGAATCCAGGTTTGTAAAGGGATATCTGGACTCATCTCCCCCTGTGGAAGAGGTGTCATCAACATGCAACCAGGACAGATGGCGTATGACCGGGCGATCACAGTCTTCTCGCCCGATGGCAGATTGTTCCAGGTCGAGTACGCACGCGAGGCCGTGAAGAGGGGCACGACGACTGTCGGGCTCAAGTTCAAGGACGGCGTCGCGCTCATCGTGGACAAGAGGATCGCGAGCAAGCTCATCGAGTCGAAGTCGATCGAGAAGATATTCCAGATCGACGAGCACATCGGCTGCGCCACCTCCGGGCTGGTCGCGGACGCGAGGGTGCTCGTGGACTACGCTAGGACCATCGCGCAGATCAACAAGGTCACCTACGCGGAGAAGATCGACATCGAGACGATAGTGAAGCGCCTCTGCGACTTCAAGCAGAACTACACCCAGTACGGCGGCGTCAGGCCCTTCGGGACCGCGCTGCTGGTGGCGGGCGTGGACGAGACCGGGTGCCATCTCTTCGAGACGGACCCGAGCGGCGCCCTCGTCGCCTACAAGGCAGGATCCATCGGCGCTGGCAAGAACGCCATCATGGACGTCTTCGAGGAGGAGTACAGGGAGGACATGACCATGGAGGAAGCGGTCGTCCTCGGGCTCAAGGCCCTCTCGAAGGCGACCGAGGAGAAGCTGAACACGAAGGCCGTCGAGATCGGGCTGGTCAAGGTGGGCGAGAAGTTCAAGATGCTCCCCGAGGCCGACGTCGAGGCGTTCGTGAAGAAGGCTTCAGGCTGAGCTGACCCACATGGTAGACCTCGACGAGGCAATAGTCGCAAGGTACGAGTCCCACGGCGAGAGCTTCGAGATACTCATAGACCCCGGCGTCGTCCAGAAGATGAAGGACGGCAAGGAGGTCGACCTGCTGGACCACATGGTCATCGACACCATCTTCAAGAACGCGAAGAAGGGGACCAGGGCCCAGGAGGACAAGATCAAGGAGATCTTCGGCACGACGGAGCCGCTCGAGGTCGCGAAGGTCATAATACTCAAGGGCGAGGTTCAGCTCACCACCGAGCAGCGCAAGATAATGCAGGAGAACAAGCGCAAGAGGATCGTGGAGTACATCGCCCGGAACGCGATGAACCCGCAGACCGGCGGGCCCCACCCCCCGACGAGGATCGAGACCGCGATGGAGGAGGCGAGGATACACATCGACCCGTTCAAGTCCGTCGAGGCGCAGGTCCCGGCGGTCATGGACGCCATCAGGCCGCTCATCCCCATCAGGTTCGACAAGGTCCGCATAGCCGTGAAGGTCTCCGGGGAGAACTACGGGCGCTGCTACGAGGAGTTCAAGCACTTCGGCAAGATCCTCAAGGAGGAGTGGCAGAAGGACGGCTCCTGGATAGGCGTCGTCGAGATGCCAGCAGGCCTCCAGACCGACTTCATGGAGAAGGTCGGCAACAGGACCCACGGCGAGGCGGAGACCAAGGTGGTCAAGGGAGCGATGTGAGGGAAGAGGCGCCCTGGCGCTCTGGCCCGCACCCTGCGATAGGGGGTGCGGGGGACCAAAACCTTAAAATGGGAGACGCGTTTTTGCCCTTCGACGAGAGACAAGGGTAAATGCGCTGCGCTGCACGCTCATCGGACCACTAAATCGGGCCGGAGCTGGCGAGCAGAGTGTTTATCACCATCGACTCGGTGAAGTGAGAGAAGGATGCAGAGTGGTGATTCTAAGGAGACCGCCAGGGAGATAGTCGTCCCGGGCGACCTCCTCGATGACACGGGCAAGGAGCCCGGTCCCGGGGCGTATGCCGAGGGCAAGAAGGTCTTCGCGGCGCAGCTCGGGATCAAGACGGTGCGGTCGGACATGGTCGGGGTGGTCCCGCTCGCGGGGCAGTACATCCCGGCGAGGGGCGACCTCGTCATCGGGAAGATAGTGGACATGAGCGCATCGAGCTGGCTCGTGGACATAAACGCGCCGTGGCCGTCGCCGCTGCACGTGAACGAGGTGCCCTGGAGGGTCGAGTTCGGCGAGACCAGGAAGTTCATGACCACCGGGGACGTGCTGCTGCTCAAGGTCGAGGGGTTCGACGAGTACATGCGGATAACGGTCTCGATGAAGGACCACGGGCTGCGGAAGCTGACGGGCGGCATGGTCCTGGAGATCTCGCCTACGAAGGTGCCGAGGGTCATCGGCAAGAACGGCTCCATGATCCAGATGCTCAAGAACATGACGGGCTGCAGGATCTACGTGGGCCAGAACGGACGGATATGGGTCGATGGAGAGCTGGACAGCATCACCAAGGCTGTGAGCGCCATCAAGCTCATCGAGGATGAGGCGCACAACATGGGCCTCACCGAGAAGGTCAAGAAACTGCTGGAGGGAACGTCCAGCCAAGGAGCGTGAGACAATGGGAGGAACGCCTACAGACATCAAGCTGATCGATGAGAACGGCCGCAGGATAGACGGGCGCCTGCCCCACGAGCTGAGGCCGCTGAGGATCGAAGCCGGAGTGCTGAAGCGCGCGGACGGCTCCGCGTACGTCGAGTGGGGGCACAACAAGGTGCTCGCCGCGGTCTACGGGCCGAGGGAGTGCCACCCCAGGCACGCGCAGAACCCGACGAGGGCGCTGGTGCAGTGCCACTACAACATGGCCGCGTTCAGCGTCGACGACAGGAAGAGGCCCGGCCCGGACAGGAGGTCGCAGGAGATATCGAAGATCATCTCCGAGGCCCTGACGAACGTCGTGTTCACCGAGTACTTCCCGAGGGCGTCGATAGACGTCTACATCGAGGTCATACAGGCGAACGCTGGAACGAGGTGCGCCGGGCTGACCGCCGCGTCGGTCGCGCTCGCGGACGCGGGCATCCCGATGAGGGACCTCGTGGCGTCGTGCGCCGCCGGCAAGGCCGCGGACACGGTCATACTGGACCTCGGCAAGGAGGAGGACAACTTCGGCCAGGCGGACATACCGGTCGGGTACGTCCCGAGGACCGACGAGATAGTCCTGCTCCAGATGGACGGGGACCTCACTCTCGACGAGTACAAGAGGGGCCTCGGCATGGCCCTCGAGGCCTGCAAGAAGGTCTACGAGATACAGCGCGACGCGCTGAAGCGGAGGTACCAGGCGAAGGGCATGGAGGCCCCGGCCGAGCCCGAGGCCACCGCGCAGGTGCAGCAGGAGGGTGCTTGAGATGGGCAAGGACATAATGGCCGACCTCAAGAGGGACCACATCGCGAAGCTCCTGTCGAAGGGCGTCAGGCCCGACGGCAGGAAGTTCGAGGAGATGCGCCCGCTGAGTATCCAGACGAACTACATACGCTCCGCCGAGGGGTCCGCGAGGGTCCAGCTCGGCGACACCGACGTCATAGTCGGCATCAAGATGATGGTTGGCGCCCCGTTCGCAGACACGCCCAACACCGGCGTGCTCACGACCAACGCCGAGCTCATACCCATGGCCAGCGAGACCTTCGAGTCCGGTCCGCCGGACCGTGAGTCGATCGAGGTCGCCAGGGTCGTCGACAGGGGCATACGCGAGGGCCACGCCGTGGACATGACCAAGCTCTGCATAGAGCCGGGCAAGGAGGTCTGGATCATGTTCCTGGACGTCCATGTCATCGACTACGACGGGAACCTCTTCGACGCGTGCAACATCGGCGCGAACGCCGCCCTGAAGAGCGCGGTCGTGCCGGCGAAGAGGGCGGGCAAGGGCGAGGATTACCCGATGCCTGTCCAGCACACGCCGATCAGCCTCACCGCGGTGAAGATCGGGGAGCACATACTGGTCGACCCGACCCACGACGAGGAGAGGGTCGCCGACGCGAGGCTCACCGTGACCACTCTGGAGAACGGCAACCTCTGCGCCATGCAGAAGGGCCTGAGCGGCGCCTTCAGGATGGACGAGGTGTTCAAGGTCATCGAATTGTCGACCAAGCTCGGGGCGGAGGTCCGCTCCAGGATCTGAAAGGACGGTTGGTGCTGATGGCCAAGAGGACCAAGAAGGTCGGACCCGCCGGTCGCCTCGGAGCGAGGTACGGCGTCAGGATCAGGAAGCGAATCGCCGAGATAGAGGTCCAGAGCAAGGGCAAGCACGAGTGCCCGAAGTGCAAGGCCGTCGCGGTCGCCAGGAAGGCCGCCGGGATATGGGTCTGCAGGCACTGCGGCATGACCTTCGCGAGCGGGGCGTACATGCTCACGCCGCCCGTCGCCGTCAGGCGAGAGGTGGCGGCGGCAATCGCGGCCGCGGAGGCGAAGGTCAAGGGCGAGCCCGTCGAGCCGGCCCCCGAGGAGCTGACCCCGGAGGAACGCGAGGCGGAGGCCAAGGCGGCCATGAAGGCCGCGAAGGACGACGAAGAGGAATGATCCATGTACAAGTGCGCCAGGTGCAAGGAGCCGGTTAGGTCCAGCATGAACACGGTCGGCCTGCAGTGCGAGAAGTGCGGGTCGAAGCTGTTCTTCAAGGAGAGGCCTAACGTCAGGAAGACGGTCAAGGGAAGATGACCTTGGCCGGGGACAGGGCCGAGCTGAGGCTCAGGACGGGGGACGCTGCCGTCGTGGCGCGCGCCCTTTCGCCGGAGCTCTCGGAACGGATCCCCCGGACCAGCGTCGAGATAGAGGCGCTGGGCGGGGAGGTCATAATAAGGGTGGAGGCGGATGACCGCAACGCCCTCAGGGCAGCCCTGAACTCCTACATCAGATGGGCGAGCGTAGCAGAGGACACCGCCGCGGAGGCGAGGAAATGATGGACAACATCCCACCGAAGGTCCAGAACCAGATAGCGCAGTTCCAGCAGCTCACGCAGCAGATACAGATGATCACGAGCCAGAAGATCCAGCTCGAGGCCCAGGTCAAGGAGCTCGAGAAGACCGTCGAGGAGCTCGAGAAGGCCCCGGCGGAGGCAGTGGTCTTCAAGAACGCCGGGTCGCTGCTCATAGAGGACAAGGACAGGCCGGCCCTGCTCACCCAGCTCAAGGAGCAGAAGGAGACCGTCGAGGTGCGCGTCAAGACCCTCGAGAGGCAGGACAAGCACCTGAGGGAGAGGCACTCGACGCTCCAGGCGCAGATCACGCAGGCCCTCCAGGGACCGGGCGCTGGCGCCGCGGGCAAGAAGGACGACGAAGAGGCGGGCTGAAGCCTCTCCGACGTTCGCCATCTATTTTATATCACGTCCGTGCTGACTCTAGAGCGTGCTCTCCAGCATAGCGACGGAGCTGTCCAAGGACGGCAGGACCGTGGCCGTCCTGCACGGCAACGCCGACCCTGACGCGGTCGCGAGCGCCGCTGCCGTGAAGGACGCCTTCGGCAATGTCACCATCTGGACGCCCGGAGGCATCGACAGGCTCGCCAAGATCCTGGTCGCGGAGATGGGGATACAGGTCGTGGATTCCCCTGAGTCCCCGCCGCGGGACAGGCTCCTCGTCCTGGACACGTCGGGGCCGGAGCAGCTCCCCCAGGGGCTGGACCTCTCCGACGCGATAGTCGTGGACCACCACTCGAGGAACACCAAGTGGGACTCGGCCAGGACCTACTACACGGACGACACCAAGAGCTCGTGCGCCGAGATAGTCGTGGAGCTCGTGAAGGCGGGGGACAGGAGGATCAGCCGCGACTCGGCCCTCGCCCTTATGCTCGGCATGATCACGGACACGGGCACGTTCAAGTTCGCCAGGCCTGCGATGCTCAAGACCTTCGCCGGGCTGATGGAGGAGCACGGGATCCACATGGACGAGGTGCTCGACCTTCTGTCCGTCGAGACGGACATCTCCGAGCGCATCTCCCAGCTCAGGGGCGGGCAGAGGCTGAAGTACTGGAAGGTCGGAGAGCACATAGTCGCGTCCTCCCAGGGGAGCGCCTTCGAGGCCAGCGTCTGCAAGGGGCTCATCGCCCTCGGCGCGGACATCGCGTTCGTAGGCTCGCAGCGCGGCGAGACCTTCAGGATAAGCGCCCGCGCGACCCAGGCAGTCGTGAGGAAGGGGGTCCACCTGGGCAAGCTTCTGGGTGACGTCGGTTCCGAGACCTCGAACGGAGGCGGCGGCCATCCGGGAGCGGCCGGCCTCACGGGCAAGGGCGACGTCGAGGCCATCCTGAACATATCGGTCCGAAGTGGGCCCTGACAGGCGCGAAGCACTCCGCGACGGCGGCCGCAGCGCCCTTCTTGAGGTCCTGGGGATGGAGCCTCTTCTCGGCGAAGGCCTTCTGGACCTCGTCGTAGGAGGCGAACGAGATCCTGCCGCCGTACTTCTCCGGCCGGTCTATCTCGAACCTCCCGAGGCGCGGGAAGACTATGAGCTTCACGAGCTCCAGGACCGGGTTCCCCTCGACCTCGCCGACCGGGCAGAACGCCCCCTTGAGCTTGTCCTGGATGTCGGCCGGCGTGTCGTGGAGCAGTATCGAGCTCTTCGGGTCGCTCTTGGACATCTTCGCCTCGACCGGGTCCATCCTGCCGCTGCCCGCGAGGCTCATCAGGAGCGGGGTGTGGAGAGCGATCGGCTTCTTCCAGCCGAGCTTCTCGGCGGCGTCCCGGGCGAGCATGTGGGCCCTCCGCTGGTCCATCCCGGCGTACGCGATGTCGACGTCCAGCTCGAATATGTCCGCGACCTGCATGGGCGGGTACATGACCTTCGACGCGTCGATCTCCGCCTCGTCCTCCGTCCGCCCCATGATGGTCATGGCGCGCTTGATGCGCTGCAGGGACGACGCCTTGCAGACGCGTATGAACTTCTCCCAGTACTCCGGCCTAGAGACGAGGTCGTTGGCCCAGACGAACCTGGTGTCCTCCCTCGCCCCGAGGGCGATGAAGCACTCCTTCAGGTAGTCGCCGCAGGTCCGTATGTTCTCGAGCTTGCCGCCCAGCTTGTCGTTGATCATCGCGTGCCAGTCGGCCAGGAAGACGACGACCTCGACGCCGGCCTTCTGGAGGTCGACGACCTTCGCGGCGCATATCGCCTGCCCGGTGTGGACGAAGCCGCTCGGCTCGAAACCGATGTACGCCTTCGGCCGGCTGTTCTTCTCGAGGAGCGACCTGAGCTCCTCGACGGTGACGACCTCCAATGCGTTCCTCGTGATCAGCTCGAGTCTGCCGTCGACGTCCATACGTGTGCCCCAGACTGGAAGAATGGTGGTCCGAGAAAAAGCTTTGGGGATATCGCGGCGCAAAGGGTTAAGAGGGGTGGCCGCATTAGCTTTCCTCCCACCGCGTTGAGCGGTGCGTGTGTGTGAGTGGATGGCCGTCTCGACCCTGCGCAATGGAAAGACAATAATCAAGATCTCCGATGTGAAGGAAGTCGTCGGGAGCAGATTCAGGATCTCCGAGGAGTTCTACTACGAGCTGGACAGGGAGGTCCACGAGATGGTCGAACGTGCCGCCCGAAGGGCCAAGAAGAACGGGCGGAAGACCCTGAAGCCCTACGACCTATGATTCTATACGTCCACGGAGTGAGGTCCTTCCATGGGGAAGCATGAACGGAGGGAACGGCCGAAGAC